>CAJPSE010000035.1 GCA_905373185.1 uncultured Fretibacterium sp. | reverse complement strand
TGGAGTTGTTCAAGATGCCCATCGGGGGCTGTCCCGGCAGCCGGATGAGGGATATCCTTCGGGACAGGGGGAGCAGGGAGGAGAAGAACCCCGAGGAAAAGGAGAACGGGCCCGCTGCTTCCGCGGGCAGCGAGCTGGCGCAGTGGCCGGTTCAGATCAAGCTCATCCCGGTCAACGCTCCCTGTTTTGCGGGAGCCCACCTTTTGATCGCTGCGGACTGCACGGCATTTGCTTGCGGTGATTTCCATCGCCGCTTCATGAAGAAACGCGTGACCCTGATCGGATGCCCGAAGCTGGACGAGGGGGATTATGCCGAGAAGCTCACGGAGATATTGAGGCAAAACGACATCAAAAGCGTGATGGTTGCGCGTATGGAGGTGCCCTGCTGCGGCGGGATCGAAAATGCCGTCAAGCGGGCGCTGGCTGCCAGCGGAAAGATGATCCCCTGGCGTGTCGTGGTGGTTACCGTCGATGGGCGGGTTCTCGAAGAGCAGGAGCTCTAGGGAAGCACTGATTAAAACAAGAACGCATATTTTGCCTAGAGTGAATATGTGATGTCCGAACACACTGGCGCAGTTGCTCTTGACTTTTCGACTTTCCCTGATAAAATTAGCTTCCGTTGAATAGTGTTGGGGAATGGTGCAACGGCAGCACGCCTGACTCTGGATCAGGTAATCGGGGTTCGAATCCCTGTTCCCCAGCCATTTGAAAATATTATTTTATGAAGTGATTTCTAGCTCCTGCTTTCAGCCGTTTGAGTCTACGGCGGTAAAAGCAGGAGTTTTTTTATGTTTTAGCCGTGATGAGATACAATACCTTTGTTTCCGAATTTGTTGCCGAAAGAGAACGGATATGTCAGAATGGCAGGACAGCTTGGCAATCATAAGGACAGCTTGTCGGGTAGAACTTAAAGAACGTTTTGAAGGGGGAACCGTGATGAAAGGCTCGACTGTCAGCGTCAGGGAAGAGGCCGTGAGACTGAACCCGCAGCTTGTGGAGTGGCGCCGCCATCTGCACGCGCACCCAGAGCTGGGCTTCGAGACCGTCGATACGGCGGCCTTTGTCGTGGCGCGCCTGAAGGAGATGGGTGTGACGGAGATTCGCACGGGCGTCGCCAAGAACGGCGTTGCCGCGGTGATCCGGGGAGACTTGCCCGGCAAGGTGCTGGGGATGAGGGCGGACATGGATGCCCTGCCCGTACAGGAGGAGACGGGCCTGCCCTTTGCCTCGACGGTGAGCGGGTGCATGCATGCCTGTGGACATGACGCCCATGCATCGATGCTTCTGGGGGCGGCCAGGATTCTGGTGGCCCATCGCAGCGATCTGAGGGGGGCGGTCAAGCTGATCTTCCAGCCTTCGGAGGAGACGGCTGCAGGGGCGCTCGCGATGATCGAGGACGGCGTGATGGAGAATCCCAAAATCGACGCCTTTATCGGACTTCATACGGGCAATTTCTGGACGGGGGTCGATGCGGGCGAGATCGGATACAGCAACGGACCGCTGATGGCCGCAGCCGACCTCTTCACCATCACGATCACCGGCAAGGGCGGACATGGTGCAACGCCGCACCGTACCATCGACCCCATCGCCATCGGATGTCAGGTCTACACGGCGCTCCAGACCATCGTGAGCCGCGAGATCAGCCCTCTGGCCCCGGCCGTGCTGACGATCGGAGTGTTTCAGAGCGGCTCTGCGGGCAACATCGTCCCGTCCGACTGCGTCCTGAAGGGCACACTGCGTGCCCTCTCTGAGGAGACGCGCAGGGAGCTGCAGGTCCGAATCCGAGCCATCTCCGAGGACGTGGCCCACGCCATGAGGGGCCGCGCGGCTGTGGAGTTCCACTATGGGCCGCCCGCCACGGTCAATGCGCCGGAGATGACCGCCAAGCTTCTGCGTGCGGCCGGCGCGGTGGTGGGGCCCGAGAAGGTCCGGGAGGTCGACGAGCCGACGATGGGAGGGGAGGACATGGCGTTCTTCTTGGAGAAGGCGCCGGGAGTGTTCTTCTTCCATCCCTCGACCTTCGGCGGCGGACGGGACTACCCGCACCACCACCCGAAGTTCGATGTCAATGAGGAAGTGCTTTGGACCGGAACGGGCACGATGGCGCAGTTCGCCCTGACATGGCAGGACGATTAACCAGAACTTCGCTTGCAGGAGGGATGTCAAAGGGAGAACGGTCCAGGTGAAGCGCAGATAGCGCCAGTTTAGAATTTGCTGCGTCATCTACTATCTTAAAAAAAGACTTAAAAGATCGGTGGGGGTTTGCGATGTCTATCAAAAAACTGTTGATGGCCTTGCAGGCCGTTTTGCTTGTCCTTGGTCTTCTTTTGCTTTATGCGAGCGGAACGGCATATTGGAACATCGTATCGAACGGTATTCCTGAAATTGTCGATTTGAAGACCCTGCATACGACAAAAGCGACGTATGCGCGTGTTACTGCCGCGCTGGACGATACGGGGGTGCACATTCCAAGAGATAAAGAAGATAGTGAATCTCATTTTTACACGATCGAACTGGAGGGCAAACGGGTCTTGGTCAACAGTTTACACGAACGAGAGGAGGGGCGGGCTTCCACATTTTTCGTTCGGGTTCATCCATATGAGGGAACGCATGTTGAGATATATTTTGCATTTCTGGCCGCTGCGCAGAATGTCCCGGTACGTGAGGTGCGGGCGGAGTATGCGGACAAAATGCTGCAATATTTTGACTCCAATCCAAAAACCTATGATGTAATCATGATGCTTATCGGAACCATAGTGTTTGGTTCCGGTCTGATCTGGACTCTAAAAGCAAAAAACATCAAAGAGATGGTTCGTGCTATTTTCACCTTTAAGGACGATGATGACGGCAACACTCGATAATCGCTCCAATTTTATGAAGTTCCTCCATTACGTCATGATAATTCCCCGTGCCGGGGCTTTTACCGCCCTCCGGCGGTTTTAGGACAAATGCGTATTGCTGCAGTCGTGAGGCGCCTCATGTACCTATACCAAAATGATTTGGAGCCTTTGGATTTGAAGCTTTCATACGTCGTAATATTTTCCGCTGCAGCATAAATTTAAGGTATTGGCGGGTATTCTTAATGGACAAAAATTTTATCAGGAAATTATTGATGGTTCTGCAGCTCTGTTTGCTTACATTTGGTCTCGTTATCGGCTGTGCTGGCGGAGTGATGTATTGGGACACAATATCGAACGGCGTTCCTGAAATTGTCGATTTGAAGACCCTGCACACGACAAAGGCAAAGTACGCGCGTATCACTGCCGCGCTGGACGATACGGGGGTGCACATTCCAAGAGATAAAAAAGATAGTGAATCTTATTTTTACACGGTCGAACTGGAGGACAAACGGGTCTTGGTCAACAGTTTTCATAAGCGAGAGGAAGGACCGGCTTCCACATTTTTCGTTCGAGTTCACCCGTATGAGGGAACGCATGTTGAGATGTATTTTGTATTTTTGGCGGCTGCACGCGGCGTCTCCGTGCATGATGTGCGGATGGCGTATGCGGACAAAATGCTGCAATATTTCGATAGTAATCCGGAAAAGTATACAGCAATTTCCTCGCTGATGGGATTTTTAGTTTTTGCCTGTGGCCTGATCTGGACTCTGAAGGCAAAAAACATCAAGGAGATAATCCGAACGATCTTCACTTTACATAATAATGGCAACGGCGGAACGCGATAATTGTCCTCCCGGCAAATACGAAGTACCATTGTATTGTATTTGGGAAAAGGCGTCGTCGATGTTCTCCCCTGAGGCGGACGGAGGGCCAGCCTCTTCGATAAAGTTCGCTATGGAGAGCTTTTCTCTGGAATTGCATGTTAAAATTTAAGGAAAGCTCTTGACTTGTCATGGAGGCAGATGGATGCAAAACAAGATTCTGATATCGGGGTTCGATCCCTTCGGCGGCGAGCCCATCAACCCCGCTTGTGAGCTGCTCAGGCTCATGAGTGGTAAACATCTGGAGGGGTACCGCATCGTCACTCAGGAGATCCCCACGGCACGCTTTCGTGCGATCGAGATACTTTGCTCGGCCATAACACGCGAGGACCCCGCTATGATTATCGCTCTCGGCCAGTCGGGCGGGTGCCACGAGATCGCTGTCGAGCGGGTGGCTATCAATGTTGACGATTACCGCATCCCGGACAACGACGGCAACCAGCCCGTGGACGAGCCCGTGGTCGAGGGGGGGCCCGCGGCCTACTGGTCCACCCTGCCCATCAGGAGCATGGTTCGGGCGATGCGGGAGGTCGAGGTTCCGGCCTACGTCTCGAACAGCGCGGGAACGTTCGTGTGCAATCACCTCTTTTACAGGCTGATGCGTTTTCTGGAGGAGGAGGGCAATGTGCGCCGTGGTGGGTTCATTCATGTCCCGTATATGATGGAGCAGGCTGTGCGTCTGAGACAGCCCGGTTTGCCGCTCGAGACGATGGCCCGAGGACTCGAAGCCGCGATTCGAGCGGCGGCAGCCGTCTGGGGAGGGCATTGACGAGGGCGGACCCCTTCAGAGGGGCCTTTTCTTACGATAGGCCGAAAAAATGGCTGGACCCGACTCTGCCTGGTGTGCCCAGTGTGCTATACTGCTGAAGAAACGAGGGGTGCTGAGGTCATGCAGGGCATCCCGTGAGAGACGGCATCGAAATCTCTCTGGCAAAATCTCTCTTTTGTTTGCTCATCCACGGGGAGGGTGAACCTTGATCAACCTGATCGGTATCCTGATCATCCTGATTGGTACGACTTTCGAGTTCAATCTGCTTCTGACCATTTTGCTCGTTGTCTTCGTTATGGGTATGTTTGCCGGGATATCCCCCATCGCCATCCTCGAAATGATCGGGAACGCCTTTGTAGCACACCGTTTCTTGTCGATTTTTCTTCTGCTCCTGCCCTTGTGGGGGCTCCTTGAGCGATTGGGGCTGCACAAAAAAATAGAGGCCGAATTCCAGCATGTCAAGGACGCTACGGCCGGACATATTCTGCAGCTGTACATGACGCTCCGGCAGGTCTCGGTAGCGCTGGGCATCACGCTCGGGGGGCATCAAATAGCCCATACTCTCATCGCCCCGATGGTCCTCGAGGCCGCAAAACGGGAGGGAAGGCTGCTGCCCAGCATAGTCGACCACGTCAAGGCGATGGTCGTGGCGACGGAGAACTGCGGCAATTTCTTTGGTCAGTTGCTCTTCATCGCGTCGGGGGGAAGCCTGTTCGTCAGGGCGGTATTGGAACAGGCGGGATATACGGTCAGCATCCTCAGGCTCATCCTTTATGCCGTTCCCACAGCGTTGGCGGCCTATGTCATCGTTATGGTGCAGTGTGCTCTTCTGGACTCGCTCCTGCGCCGTGAGTCCGGCGAAAAGACCTGGAGAGAGTGAACCCGATGACGATATCGGAACTTTTCAACACTCTTGACATGGAAATCATCTATCGCATCCTGGGGGTCCTTCTGTTTACCTCCTCCCTGCTGTATCTTGTCAACGATAGCCCCAAGAAGTGGGGCAAAGTCCTCTTCTCGGGGCTCTTGGGGGGAACGTTCGCCTTTGGAACGGTCCTTCCTCCCGTTGTCACGGGAACGTGCGTTGTCCTGATGGTGCTTATCGTCGTAGTGATAGGCGTCAAGCCGGATCAACACAAGCTTCCTTCTGAGGAGCGCCGAATGGCCGACGCAGCTCGTTTTGGAAGGTGGCTTTTTTCGCCGTTCCTGATTTTGTTCGCCTCCACTCTGGCTCTCCATTGGGCTTGTGATGTGGAGATCCTGCCCGCTTTCGGGATCAGCAACATCATTATTCTTATCTGTTTCATGCTGTTTTTCCGCGAGACGCCTGCCGCTCTCATACAGGATGGACACAGGATGTTCGACACCATGGGGTGGGGGGCGCTTCTTCCCCAGCTGCTGGCTGCCTTCGGGGTGGTGTTCGAGGCCGTTGGAATGGGCGGCTTCATTCTGGAGATAACTGATTCGTTTGTCATGATAGACAGCAGGCTGATGGCCACCATCGTCTATTGTGTCATTACGGCGTTCCTCTCCATGATGATGGGGAACGCCTTTCCCGCCTTTCTCGTCGTCTCCTCGGGGATAGGGATCCCGCTGGTCGTCCAACGGTTTGGGGCCGATCCCGCCGCGGCTGGGATCATCGCGATGCTCTCCGGCTACTGTGGAACCCTGATGACCCCCGTGGGCCTGAATTTCAACGTCCTTCCCGCGGAGCGCCTGGGGATCCGGAACCTGAACGAGGTACTCAGGGTGCAGAGGGGCACGGCGCTGCTGCTGCTCCTGATAAACATCGCCCTGATGTACTTCCTGGCTTTTTAGGCCCTTCTCCTGTCCCAATAATCGAGGAGCGTCGAATAAAAATAAAAAGTCCCGCCAACCTCTCGTTGGCGGGACTTGCTGTCGTTTTTTGCCTCCGGTAAGGGGAGCAGGCGGATCAGCTGGCAGCGGCGACGAGGCCGATCTCCTTCATGGCTGCCATCTGCCTGTAGCGCTCGTACTTCTCCTTCGCGTCCTCCTCGGCCATGGCGATGAGCACCTTCGCCTCCTCCGGGAAGGTACGTTCGAGAGCCGAATAACGGACCTCGCCCATCAGGAACTCCCTCAGCGGACGGGTGGGCGCCTTGGAGTCCAGGACGAACGGATTGAGTCCCTCCTTGACCCGCCGGGGATCGTAGCGATAGAGGTGCCAGTACCCGGCCTCGACGGCCAGCTTGGACTCCTTCTGGGAGAATCCCATGCCCTTGACGATCCCGTGGTTGATGCAGGGCGCGTAGGCTATGACCAAAGACGGCCCCCTGTAGGACTCCGCCTCCTTCAGAACCTTGACCAAGTGGTTGGGGTCGGCGCCCATCGCCACCTGAGCGACGTAGACGTTTCCATAGTTCATTACCATCGTGCCGAGGTCCTTTTTCCGGACCTTCTTGCCCGACGCCGCGAACTGCGCCACCGCCCCGACAGGCGTGGCCTTGGAGGACTGTCCGCCCGTGTTGGAGTAGACCTCCGTGTCCACCACCAGGATGTTGACGTCGGGCCCGAGGGCCAAGACGTGGTCCAACCCGCCGTAGCCGATGTCGTAGGCCCAGCCGTCCCCTCCGTACATCCACATGGACTTCTTGACGAAGTGCTCGCGGTTCTGCCAGAGGTAACGGCAGTCCTCGTCGTCCGAGCCCGGGGCGACGCGTGCAAGGGCCGCTATCGCCTCGTCGGCGCGCTCCCGCGTCCCCTCGGTCTTGTTGAACCCGTCGAGCCACGCGGTCAGGGCATTCTTCAGGGGCTCGTCCGAGCAGCGGGGGAGAAACGCACGCGCCCTCATGGCCAGCTGCTCGCGCTGCTGCTCGACGGCGAAGCACATCCCGAGGCTGAACTCCGCGTTGTTCTCGAAGAGCGAGTTGGAGAAGGCCGGCCCGTGACCCCGGCTGTTGGTGGTGTAGGGGACGCAGGGGGAGGCCGCGCCCCAGGCCTGGGTGCATCCCGTAGCGTTGGCCAGATACATGCGGTCGCCGAAGAGCTGCGTCATCAGCTTCATGTAGGGCGTCTCGCCGCACCCGGCGCAGGCGCCGGAGAACTCCAGCAGCGGCTGCTCGAACTGGCTCCCCTTCACCGAGAACTTGTCCAGCGGGTTCGGCTTCTCGGAGACGGTCAGGGAGTAGTTCCAGTTCTCCATCTCGGGGAGCTGGGTATCCAAAGGCTTCATGACCAGTGCCTTGTTCTTGGCGGGACAGGTCTCGGCACAGCTTCCGCAGCCGACGCAGTCCAGGGGATCCACCTGGATGCGGAACCCGTAGCCCTCCATTCCCTTGCCCCGCCCCGGGAGTGTGATGTAGTCCTTCGGCGCCGCGGCCCTCTCCCCTTCGTCCAAGAGGAAGGGACGGATGGAGGCGTGGGGGCAGACGAAGGCGCACTGGTTGCACTGGATGCAGTTCTCGGGGATCCACTGGGGGACGTTGATCGCCGTCCCGCGCTTCTCGTACTTGGAGGTCCCCAGAGGGACGGTGCCGTTGGCGTCGTCCACAAACGTGCTCACGGGCAAATCGTCCCCCTTGAGGGCGTTCACGGGGATGAGGACCTCCCGGATGTAGCGCGGCAGGTCCTCGCTGGGGCGCTGGGCGGGTTCGGGCTCCAGCACCGCCCAGGAGGCGGGGACCTCGACCTGCACCAGGCCCTCGATGCCGCGGTCCACGGCGTCGTAGTTCATGTTCAGGACCTTGTCGCCCTTGCTGCCGTAGGTTTTTTTGATGGCGTCCTTCATGTAGCGCACGGCATCCGCGGTGGGGAGGATCTCGGAGATCTTGAAGAAGGCCGACTGGAGCAGGGTGTTGATGCGCCCGCCCAAACCCATCTTCTGGGCGATGCCCGTCGCGTCGAGGGTGTAGAAGCGGACCTTCTTGTCGGCGATCTGCCGCTTCACCGAGGCCGGCAGGTTCTCCTCGAGCCCCTGGAGGTCCCAGGCGCAGTTCAGAAGGAAGGCCCCGCCGGGCTTGACGTCGGATACGATGTCGTACCGCCCGATGTAGGAGGGGTTGTGGCAGGCCACGAAGTCCGCGGAGCTGACGAGGTAGGTCGAGTGGATGGGGTTCCTGCCGAAGCGCAGGTGCGACTTCGTCACGCCGCCGGACTTTTTCGTGTCGTACTCGAAGTAGGCCTGGACATAGAAGTCCGTGTTGTCCCCGATGATTTTGATGGAGTTCTTGTTCGCCCCGACCGTGCCGTCGGAGCCCAGACCCCAGAACTTGCAGTTGACCGTCCCCGGGTCGCCCGTATCCACGATCGGCCCGACCGGAATGGACAGGTGGGTGACGTCGTCGTTGATGCCCACCGTAAAATGGTTTCTCGGCTCGGGCTGGCTCATGTTGTCGAACACCGCCAGCATCTGAGCGGGCGTGACGTCCTTGGAGGAGAGCCCATAGCGCCCGGCGTAGATGGCCGGATGTTCGGCGCGGCCGATCATCGCGGTCGCCACATCCTTGAACAGCGGTTCCCCGGACGCCCCCGGCTCCTTCGTCCGGTCCAGGACGGTGACCCGTTTCGCGGTCCCCGGCAGCGCCGCGATCAGGCGCTCCTCGGAGAAGGGCCGGTAGAGATGGACCTGCAGAAAGCCCACCTTCTCCCCCTTGGCGTTGAGGTGTTCCACGACCTCCCGAAGGACGCCGCTGACCGACCCCATGGCCACGACGACGCGCTCGGCGTCAGGGACGCCCCAATAGTTGAAAAGCCCGTAATGCCGGCCCGTCAGACGGCTGATCTCCTTCAAGTAGCCCTCGACGACCTCGGGCAGATTGTCGTACCAGGGGTTGCAGGCCTCCCGTGCCTGGAAGAAGATATCCGGGTTCTGCACCGTGCTGCGCTGGACCGGATACTCGGAGTTCAGCGCCGTCTTGCGGAAAGCGTCCACGGCGCCCCAGTCCAGCAGCTTTCCGAATTCCTCGTAGTCGAGCACCTCTATCTTCTGGATCTCGTGAGAGGTCCGGAACCCGTCGAAGTAGTGCAGAAAGGGCACCCGTCCCTTGATGGCCGCCAGGTGCGCCACCCCCGCCAGGTCCGCCACCTCCTGGACGCTGCCCGAGGAGAGCAGCGCAAACCCGGTCTGACGGCACGCCATGACGTCGGACTGGTCCCCGAAGATGGAGAAGGCGTGGGTTCCCACCGTCCTGGAGCTGACGTGAAGCACCCCGGGGTGCAGCTGCCCGGCGATGCGGTACATCGGGGGAATCATCAGCATCAACCCCTGGGCCGCCGTGTAGGACGTCGCCAGAGCCCCCGCCTCGAGCGCGCCATGCATGGCCCCGGCGGCCCCGTGCTCCGCCTGCATCTCCACCAGTCTCACCCTCTGACCGAACAGGTTGAGATGTCCCTCCGCCGACCAGCGGTCAACATGCTCCGCCATCGGGGAGGAAGGGGTGATCGGATAGATCGTCGCAACCTCCGTAAACGCGTAGGATACCCACGCCGCCGCCTCGTTTCCGTCCATCGTCTTCTTGGTCTTTTTGACCTCCAAAAGAATCCCCCTCCTTAAGATGTGCTCTTTTTCAGTACGTCTTTGTGAAAATTCAGTGGGAACCCGCCACTTCCATTTTCTATTATAACCGATACCCTATGTCTGTTCCGCAGCACTCGCTTCATATATTAAGCGTCGTTGTTCCGTGAACGGAAAATCAAAACTTTGCGTTATGTATCCTCGAACTTATAAGCAGCCCTTGTAAAAGGAAGAAACTATGGACCATCTTCTCCCGATCCGTCATGTTTTGCTCCCGTTCTGCCATGTCCCGGGGAATGGGAACGTTGTAGAATAGGGCGTTGGAGTTTGTAAGCTGCAACTCTCCTCGATGCTTCGGAGAGGCTTTTGGAAAGGGGCGTGTTCTCATGGAGAAAAAGAACGAGAAAAAGAATCTGGAGAAAAAGAAAAGGAGCGGGATCGCCCGGCTTCTGGAGATAGCCGGGCAGCGGCGGGGACTGGTGACGCTCTCCTGCGTGCTCTCGGCCGTCAGCGCAGCGCTGATGCTGGCGCCCTTCCTGAACGTGTACTTCATCCTGGGCGAACTCCTACAGCATGGGGTGACGTCGGAGAACTCCGGTTTCTTCATCCGTCAGGGGGCTGTCGCCTTCGGGGCCATGGTGCTGGGGTTCGTCGTTCGGTACGCGTCCCTGATGGCCTCGCACGTGGCCGCGTTCCGAATCCTGTACGGCATCCGCATGGGGCTCGCCCGCCACATCGGCAGGCTGCCGCTGGGGTTCCTCTCGGGCACCACCATCGGCGCGGTCAAGAAGACGATGGAGCAGAACGTCGAGGACATCGAGCTCTTCGTCGCCCATAAGATCCCGGAGGTGGTCGATGCCGTGACCACGGTGCTCGTCCTGGTCGGGGCTCTGCTCTTCCTCAGCGCGCCCCTGGCGCTGACCTGCGTCGGGGCGTTCGTCGCTGCGCTCGCCTTCCAGGGGTCCCTCTGGTTCGGGAAGAAGGGCCGGGACAACCTGAAAGCGTACTACGACACGCTGGAGCGGGTCAACGCCTCGGCGGTCCAGTACGTCCGCGGGATGCAGATTGTCAAGGTGTTCGGCCGCACTGTACAGTCCTTCCGGGGCTTCTACGCCGACCTCCAGGACTACGGGAGGCTGTGCATCCAGTTCACCAACGCCTTCCAGAACGGTTACATCCTGTTTCGCGTGGTCGCCAACTCCTTCCTCGCCCTCCTGCTGCCCGTCGGGCTCCTGATCCTTCGGGACGATCCGACGGGCCAGGCCTTTGCGCTGACGTTCCTGTTCTTCGTGGTGATGGCGCCCGGCGCGGCGGCCCCCATGATGAGCCTGGCGATGCTGGCCATGCAGGGACGGCAGATCGACGAGGGCGTAGAGCGCATCGAGGCTGTGATGAACCGAAAGCCCGTCCCCGAGCCCCGGGACCCCAGGACGCCGAAGCGGTTCGACGTTGAGTTCCGGGACGTGACCTTCTCCTACAACGCGGAGGGATCGGAAAACGCCAACGCCCTCTCCACGCGCGCCCGTGCCCTCTCCTCCGTCTCCTTTCATGCGGAGGAGGGGAGGGTAACCGCCCTCGTGGGCCCCTCGGGTGGGGGTAAATCCACCGTCGCCAGCCTGATCCCGCGCTTCTGGGACGTGAGGGAGGGGGAA
>CAJPSE010000034.1 GCA_905373185.1 uncultured Fretibacterium sp. | reverse complement strand
TGCGGAGCGCCTCGCGCATGGCCTCCGCCGCCTCCAGGTCTCCGATCTTGTCCAGAATCGGCTTGTCGTACTCGTCGATCAGCACGACGACCGGACCGCCCTGGTCATAGAGCCCTTCAAGGACGTCCTTGAAGGCCCCCAGCGCCCCCTCGGTGTCCTTTCGCAGCATGGGCAGGCCCCGTTTACGTCCCAAGACCATCAGATCGTTGTACAGGCTGATGTCGAATCCCTGGACCCCCTCCGTGGAGCGTCCCCTGGCCATGCTGAGGCTCAGCACCGGGCAAGGCTGCCGAGCCTGCTCCGCCACCCACCCCTCGGCGGCCAGGCCCTTGAACAGTTCGGCCTTCCCCTGGAACATCGCGTCGAGCGTCGAGAGCGTCAACGACTTGCCGAACCGACGAGGGCGGGACAGGAAGTACCGTTTTCCGCTCAAGATGATTTCCTGCAGCCGATGGGTCTTGTCCACATAGAGAAGCCCATCCCGGCGCAGCATCTCGAAGCTCTGAATGCCTATGGGCAGGGTCTGGAGTTCTTTGCTCACCGTTCGTCACCTCTCCCCAACGGGTTTTCCATGCCCCTAATTCTAACAGAGAGGGAGGGGGGATTGTGAAGGCCCTCATTCACTCAGCGCCTCCCGCGGGTTCGGGAGGCGCTGACATTCAGGATTTTAGAGGGGAGGACAGCGTTTGAGGAACTTCGAGAATTTGCCTGTTGCACTTGGCCTGACAGCCCGGCATTTACCTGTCGCATTTGGCTTAACAATCTAGCGCCTGAAAAAATTTCGGCGTTGTGCCGCTTTTTGTTCTTTCCACGCTCATGCGACACCGGCAGGTTTAAAGTGTTTGCCCAGCATTTTTACGCCCAGCAGCTAACCGCCAACGCAGAGAGCCGCCGTTACGTCAAGATAAGTCAGAATGTTTTGCGGGGCACACTATAATCGGCCCCGGTTCAAGGAGATAAAGAAGCTGCATATTGCCGCAAAGGACAGCATAATGAGATAGCCGATGCCGATCATTCAGAAGGGCAGCATGATAACAAGGACGAACACCTTGAAGTTCAGGTTTTTTGATTTCATGTTTCTCCCCCTGGAGATGGTTTGAAAGTATAGTTTCCAGCCTGATTTTGCAATTCCCACAGCCGGGAGTAGAGTCCGTCCGTCCCGACAAGCTGGTCGTGGGTCCCATGCTGCGTGATCCTGCCGTTTTCAAGGACAAGGATCTGCTGTGCGCCGCGCACGGTTTTCAGCCGGTGCGCGATCATAATTACGGTGCGCTCTTTGGATATTTCATCCAGCGCCTTTTGCACCATTGCCTCGTTGTCTGCGTCAAGGGACGCGGTAGGCTCGTCCAGAAGCAAGATCGGAACATCCTTCAAAAATGCTCTCGCCAGCGAGATGCGCTGCCGTTCACCCCCGGACAGGGTTGCGCCGCCTTCGCCCACCACCGTATCGTAGCCCTCCGGTAACGCTGAAATGAAGTCGTGGCAGCGCGCTTTCCGGCAGGCGTCGATTATTTTTTGTTCGGTGATGTTCTCATTCCCAAAGCACAGATTTTCCCGTATCGTACCCCGGAACAGATAGGCGTTTTGCATTACCATAGATACCTGCGAAAGCAGGCTTTCCGGCACAATGCTGCGAAGTTCTTTCCCGGCAAAACGTACCTGTCCCCGCTGATAGTCCCAGAATCGCGCCATCAGCCGCAGAAGCGTAGATTTGCCGCTGCCGGAGGGCCCTGTCAGCGCAGTAAGCGCCCCTGCCGGCGTTTCAAAGCTCACGTCATGGATCACATCGTTGCCCTCTGTGTAGCAGAAGGAAACGCGGTCAAACGCATAGCTGTCGCCATGGTCGATTTCGTCCGTACCGGAAGGGTCGGGCGTTGTCATCACCCTGTCCAGACGTTCGCCGGAGAGCGCCATGCCCCGCAGAGCGGAAATGCTGCTCACAAGAGTAAGCGCCGGTTCGGTCAGCTTTGTGGCAATCACAAGAAAGCCCGCGAAGTCCAATATGGTAAGACTGCCGCCCAGCAGCAGATACAATCCCACTGCCGCTGTCACGGGAACAACGAATTTGACCAGCGAGGCACACAGAGTAGAAAGGCTGCCTGCAACGGCCTCGTCCCGCAGGGATTCCCTGCGCAGGTCTGAAAACGCTTTTTCCAGAGCATCGAATCCGCTGCCGGTACGGTGGTAGGCTTTGAGATCTTTCATACCGTGCAGGTATTCATTGAGCTGCGTTGCAGCTCTTGTCTTGGCCTCCATAACGGAGAGGCTGTGCTTTTCCTTAACCTTTGCAATTTGCAGCATCAGGATTGCGCAGACAGGCAGCATGGCAAAAATCGCCACCGCCATGCGCCAGTCGAAGAACAGCATACAAACAAAGGAAAGCAGCAGCAGGAAGCCTACGCCGATGGGATAGGGAAGCCAGAAGCACATGGTATATTCCACATTGGCAAAATCGCTTGCAAAGGAGCTGATCAGCTCGCCGGATTCCTTTGAGGAAAAAAAGCCGAGGCTTTGACGGCGCAGCTTTTGAATATAAGCGATACGCTTATCTGCTGTGTCGTGATAAGCCCGCCCGTAAGTGTTGTAGCAGGAAATCAGCTCCACTGCGTATTGCAGGAGGACATAGCCAAGCCCAATGATAGCTATTTTTGTCAACAGTGAAATGTCCAGCGTATAGGGCAGATAAAACGCCTGCCCCAAGAGATAAATCGCCATATATGCGAGGATGGCGGGAAGTATGCTGGACGACTGAGAGAGAAACAGCCACAGCGTCGGCGCAAGGATCTGCTTCGGATGATGAAAGGTAAATTGACGGATCATCTTAAACATGGGCAATCCCTCCCTTCATCTGCCAGCTTTCCGTTTCGTTCTGAATTGTCCACAGGTGTGCGTACAGTCCGTTTGCTTGCAGCAAATCGCTGTGTGAGCCGCGTTCCTTGAGCTGCCCATTCTCCAATACGAAAATGCAGTCTGCGTCCTGAATAGAGTAAAGCCGGTGGGCTATCATCAGGACAGTCTTGTCTTTCAAAAGCTCCGTCATGCCTTCCCGCAGAGCAAGCTCGTTTTCCGCGTCAGTAAAGGCCATCGCTTCGTCCAGTACGACAATGGGCGCGTCCTTTAATATCGCCCTTGCAATGGCGATGCGCTGTACCTCTCCGCCCGACAGCTTATGCCCGCCGTCGCCCAGCCTCGTATCATAGCCTTTCGGGAGGGAGAGGATGAAATCGTGGCACCTCGCCGCCTTTGCCGCCCGTTCCACGTCCTCGCGGTGAACCTTGCGGTGCATGGCGATATTGTCGTAGACGCTTTCCGCAAAGATGTGCGTGTCCTGAAAAACAAAGGCGACGGTGTTCATCAGGGCTTCCGTGGAATACTCCCGGATGTCCCGCCCCGCAATGCTGATAGAGCCGCTTTCCACATCCCAAAACCGGGCGATGAGCTGCCCTGCCGTGGATTTGCCCCCGCCGGACGGCCCTACCAGCGCGGCGAAGCTCCCGGCCGGAATCTCCATTGTCAGGTGATCCAGCGCCACGCGGCGCAGCGGATCGGCAGCGCTCTGATAAGAAAAGCTCACATCCTGGAATGCGATTTCGGCTCCTCCCTTTGGCGCGGCCTCCGTCCCCTCGGACATGGGCTGTAGATTCAGCACCTCGTCGATCTGATCCATGCGTACTGACAGGGTACGCAAATCGGCACCGAACTCCACAAGCTCCATCAAGGGACTGATGCAGGCAGGGCCGACGATCAGGAACATCAGCAGCTCCATCATAAGCTCGTGGTCGCCGGGATGCAGGTGCAGCAATACGCAGCCGGAGGCGAGCAGAAAAGCCAGCACCGAAATCGTGATGGTCTTATACGCGCCGAAAATCGGCATGACACGTTTCAGATAGACCTTCCAATTTTCCCTGTTCTTCTCTACCAGTCCAGTCAGACGACGTGCTGCCGCCTCCGGCCTGCCAAAGATTTTTTCTTCCTCCATGCCCGCCACATATTCAGAAAACGCAGCGTCCAGCTCGGTTGAGGAACGGTTCAGATCGCTCCAAATCTTTTGCCCCCGCGTTCCGCCGAACGCGGAAAACTGGATAAGAAACGCAAGCGCTAAGGCGATAAAGATAGTCAGCGCCAGCGGTATGTTGAGAGAAAACATCAGCACGGCAAAAGCTGCCAGCAGCAACCCCGCACCGAAGATATTGGAAACATCGTGAGCAATGATGTTTTCTATCTTTTCGATGTTCTCATTCATCATCTTCTGTGTAGCTCCGGATTGCCCGCCTGTATAAAAACCGAGGTTCAGCCGCCCCATGTGGTCGAGGATGCGCATACGTAAATCATACAGGGCGTTGAACGCGCAGGCATGGCAGGAAAAGCTGCCGATCACGGACAATACAATGCCCAACGCGATACTTCCTATCGTAACCGCTGCCCACAGCCATATCTCGCCGGTCGGAACAGCCGTACCATCAAGCGATGCCAGCAGGAAAAGTCGAACGATCCGGTAGACCGTGTAAAACGGTACTCCGGACAGCAAGACGCTGAGTGCAGAGCAGGTCACTCCGAGGATGTATTTTCCCGGACTGCAATGTGCGGTTCGGAACACGCGAAGAATGACGTTTTTCCTTGCTTCTTGCATAGAAATCCTTTCTCTGCGGCTTTTGTTTTGACACGAATACCGCAAAATCTTTATTGGTTATACGCCCTTAACGGATAAAAATTATACGCATGGAAGCCGGGCTGTCAAAGCTGAAAAAAGTGCCTCAAAACTAAGCCTGCATTTCATAAAAGCCCTATAAATCGTTGAAATATGTGCTATTTTGTGGTTGAATTTCATTCAAAAGTTGCTACACTTAACCGAAATTCGTGCCAAAACAGAAAACGATGTGCCAAAACAGAAAGGGAAGAGCGACGAGATGGTTACAATACACAGCATCGAAGAAATTCTGACCTTCTATATATCGCTTGGCGGCTTGCGGAAGGACACGGCAAACGGCTTTTGCTATGTGTTTCCGAGGCAGCACTCCAAGGTCTGCTTCTGGGGCGATCTGCACGGCTTTTCCGCAGCGGACGCAGACTTTACCTATCCGCAGGATACGATCATCCGCAGCCAGTTCCGTCAGCGGTATGTGGGGATCGGTCTGAGTGAGCAGGGCTCGGTGGAAGTCTACACGCAGAGGGATCAGACGATTCACTTTGGTGCGGGTGTCAACTGCTTTGTCTTTGATTCGCCCATCCCATTTTTTATGAAAGTTCCCGGAGGGCAACGGCTGCGGTTTCAAGGGCTGTATTTTCAGGAAGCGTTTTTCACGGAGAACAGCATTCCGCTTTATGACAGCTTCTGGAGGGATGCAAAAAACACGATTCACGGCGCAGACCTTCATGCGCCGGAGCTGGTGTCCATCTATCGCCGCATTGAGCAATGTCGCCTGACAGGACTTGCTTTTGATACCTGGCTGAGAGGATTGGGACTGGAAGCCGCGGGCTATCTGATCGACCTTGTGCAGCAGCTATCCTCGCAGCCGCCGGTCTATCTCGACGAGAATGAGATCCACGCGGTAGAAAAGGCAAAGGCCATTCTGCAAGCCAGCCTGGAGCACCCACCTGCCGTTATTGACCTTTGTAGGAAGGTCGGCGTCAACAAGAACAAGCTGCAAAAGGGCTTCCGGCTGACCGAGGGGAAAAGCGTTGCGGAATACGTCCGCACCCTGCGCATGGAACGCGCCCTTGATCTGCTGGAGGACGACACCCTTTCCATTCAGGAGGTGGCGAAGGAGGTTGGCTATAACGGCATCAGCAATTTCTATGCGGTTTTCCGGCAGACCTTCGGGGACACGCCCGCCGTGATACAAAAGTTGCTGGGGATGAAATGATTTTAAGAATTCTTGGATTTACAATCCAAAGGCAACCGCCGGCGGCTCGAATGCTCGCAGCGGTTCAGGATCGTGCCGGTCTCCACGCCTTGCGCCCACCGCTCGCGCAGAAGCAACAGCAGGTTTTTGAGCCTTCGGATGCGGAATGAGCTGATCTCTCGGGACATTTTTCCCCCTCTGTGTGCCCCTCCTACAAGCAGACGAGCGCCGTGCGCTTTTTTACATCGACGACGATGACCGCGGACGTCACGGCGCGCCCTTCTCCGTCGTAAGGCTTCACATAGCCCTTCTCCTCGATCTGCTTCCGCCCCTCGTCCCGAAGCCTTGCGATCTCGCTCGCGCTCCGTGCCAGCTTGAACTCCAGCACCACCGCGCGGCTCGAGAAAAGGACCAGGACGTCGCTCCGTCCACGGTTCGTCGGTACCTCCCCCTGAGCGGTAACCCCAGCCCCACGCAGGAGCATCAAAAACAGGGAGCGGTACAGGGACTCGTTCTGTTGGGTGAAGTCCTGGTAGGGGATGCCGGCCAGCGCGGTGTTGTACAACCTGACCACCCCCTCGATATCCCCGTCCTTCAACGCGCGCCAGAGATTCGAGCCCAGAGCCGTGAAGCCCTCCACTCGATAGACGTTATCCAGGTACAGGCGCGAGATGGAGTCCAGCACCTCCCGGTTGGGATAGTCCAGAGTCAGCTCCTGCTCCTCCGCGGATTCGATGGTCAGGTAGCCGCTCTGGAAGAGAAAACTCTCCGGCTTGGCCCGCTCGATCTCCTGGCTGTCCGCGAAGTCGGCGGGGACGCTTTTGTGCCGGTAGACCTCCGGGTCGTCGATCCCGTGGCTGCGCAGATAGGAGAGGATGAACGTAGGGGAGCCCGAGTGATACCAGTAGTTTTTGAACTTCCTGTCGGCCAGGAAGTTGAGGATCGAGAAGGGGTTGTAGAGCCGGGTCACGCCGTCGAAGCAAAAGCCGTCGTAATAGTCCTTCATGCGTTTCAGCAACGCTTCCCGCGTCACGTTCATCTTTTCGGCGGCGGCACCAATCCAGCCGGCAAAGTCGGCCTCGAGCTCCTCCTGAGTGTAGCCCACGATGTCGCCAAACTCCTCCACCATGGAGATGTCCCGCAGGTTGTTCATGGCGGAGAAGACGCCTGTCTTCGTGAACTTGGAGATTCCGGTCAGCATCACGAAACGGAGGTATTCGTCGCAGCCCTTCAGCACGGTGTAGAAGGCGCGGAGCGCACCGCGCATGGCCTCCGCCGCCTCCAAATCGCCAATTTTGTCCAGGATAGGCTTGTCGTACTCGTCGATCAGCACGACGACCGGCCCACCCTGGTCGTAAAGCCCGGAGATCATCCCCTTGAAGGCGCCCCCAGGCTCGTCGGCATCGCTTCGGGTCAACGTTATCCCGTGCCTGCGGCTCCGGTCGGTAAGCTCCGCCACGAGGTTCTTCTCGAAGCATGCGACGTCCCGCACATCCATCGTGCTCATGTCGAGCCGCAGCACGGGCGCTGGGCGCTTGGCCTGCTCCGCCACCCACCCCTCGGCGGCCAGGCCCTTGAACAGCTCGACCTTCCCCCGGAACATCGCATCGAGCGTCGAGAGCGTCAACGACTTGCCGAACCGCCGAGGGCGGGACAGGAAGTACCGTCTTCCGCTCGAGACGATTTCCTGAAGCCGATGGGTCTTGTCAACATAGAGCAGCCCATCCCGGCGCAGCATCTCGAAGCTCTGGATGCCTATGGGCAGGGTCTGAAGCTCTTTACTCACCGTTCGTCACCTCTCCCCAACGGGTTTTCTATGCCCCCAATTCTAGCAGAGATGTTCTGGCAGAGATGGAAGGGGGATTGTGAAGGCCCTCATTCACTCAGCGCCTCCCACGGGTTTGGGAGGTGCTGGCATTTGGGACTCCAGGAACTCCAGAGAGGAGAACAGCTTTTGAGGAACTTCGAGAATTTGCCTGTTGCACTTGGCCTGACAACCCGGTCCCCTCCGTGTTTCGTAAAAAGCGCGCTTGACCGATAGCGACAACCGGTTTGTAGAATCTATACTATGACAAAACGCAGTTTCGGGAGCCGTCATATTTACTCGAGTTTCGGTTCGGCCGACGAGGTCCGCAAGACCGAGGCACTTTCAACTATGGTACTTTCAACTATCGAGGAGGCGATGGCTATGGCTATGGAATACGTGAAGCTGAACAACGGGGTCACGATGCCCTTGGAGGGGTTCGGGGTCTTTCAGATACCGGATCGGGACGAGTGCGAGCACGTCGTGCTCGAAGCCCTCGAAGCCGGTTACCGGCTGATCGACACCGCGGCCGTGTACGGCAACGAGGAGGCGGTGGGTGCGGCGATCCGAAGAAGCGGACTGCCCCGCGAGGAGCTGTTCGTGACGACGAAGCTCTGGGTGCAGGACGCGAGTTACGAGGGCGCGAAATCGGCCCTGCGATCCTCGTTGGAGAAGCTGGGGCTCGAGCATGTGGACCTCTATCTCGTTCATCAGCCGATGGGGGACTACCACGGCGCGTACCGCGCGATGGAGGAGATGTGCCGGCAGGGGGTGACGCGGGCCATCGGGGTGGCGAACTTCTATCCCGCCGTCCTCGCGGACCTCTGCGAGACGGCCGGCACGGTCCCGGCGGTGAATCAGGTGGAGCTGCACCCGTTTTTCGCGCAGGCGGCGGCGCTCGAAAACATGAGGGCGTATGGGGTGCATCCCCAGGCGTGGGGCCCCCTGGCGGAGGGGAAGCACGGCATCTTTACCCATGCGGTGCTCGCCGGGATCGGGGAACGATACGGCAAGTCGCCCGCGCAGGTGGCGCTGCGCTGGAACGTCCAGCGCGGGGTCTCCGTCATCCCCAAGTCCGTCCACAGGGATCGCATGGCTGAGAACTTCGACATCTGGGATTTTGCCCTGACGGACGACGAGATGGGAGCGATCGCGAAGATGGACTTGGGGCACAGCGAGATCGTGGACCACGGCGACCCCGCCTTCGTGAAGATGCTTCACGGGCTGAAAATCCACGACTGAGGCGGGCGGCGTCGGACGCTCCGGGAAAGGCGTCGGACGCATCGGAGGAACGAGCCATGAACAAATTTGTCTTTGAAAATTCGACAAAGGTGTATTTTGGGGAGGGGTGCGTGAAGGAACATCTGCCCCGCCTGCTCGCGGAGTACAGGGGCGATGTGATGTTGGCTTACGGCGGCGGCTCCATCAAGAGGAACGGCGCCTATGAGGACATCATGGAGGTCCTGAAGGGTGCAGGAAGGAACGTCGTGGAGTTCACCGGCATCATGGCGAACCCGACCTACGCGAAGGTGATGGAGGGCGCGGCCCTGGCGAGGGCCGAACGTATCGGCCTGATCCTCGGTGCGGGCGGTGGGTCGGTGATGGACTGCTGCAAGGCCATCTCCCTGGCGGCGGTCTACGATGGCGACGTCTGGAGCGAGTTCTGGGCCAAGCCCGGCGTCATCGACTTCGAGCTCCTGCCGCTTGGCGTGGTCGTGACCGTCGCGGGGACGGGCAGCGAGATGAACGGGGGTGCCGTCATCACGAATGAGGGGTTGAAGGTCAAGACCGGCCGGGACTATCCTGCGTGCAACCCAAAATTTGCCCTCCTCGACCCCGCTTACACTTACAGCGTCCCGGCAAAGCAGACGGCCTCCGGCGGGTTCGACATCCTGTCTCACGTTATGGAGACCTACTTCAGCGAGCCCAACGAGGATAACGTGTCGGACGACATCTCGGAGGCGTTGATGAAGAGCGTCATCCGCAACCTTCCCGCCGCGCTGAAGGACCCCAAAGACGGCGTTGCGCGGAGCAACCTTCTGTGGGCGTCCACGATGGGCGAGAACCGGATTATCAAGTTGGGCAAACGCATGGACTTCGAGTGCCATCAGATGGAACACCAGCTCGGCGCGTACCTGAACTGCAATCATGGCGAGGGGCTTGCCGTCCTGCACCCCGTCTATTACCGCCATATCTACAGGGACGGGCTCCCAAAATTTCGTCGTTTCGCCGTGAACGTGTGGGGTATCCCGCCGGAGGGAAAGAGCGATGAGGAATTGGCCCTCGCCGGAGTGGAGGCGTTGGCGAAGTTCATCGGCGATATCGGCCTGCCCGCGACGCTCCGTCAGCTCGGGGCGAACGAAGAGACGGACCTGGAGCGAATTGCGGATTCGTGCGCCATCGCTCCGGGCAGCTATCGCCGGATGACGCACGAGGAAATTCTGAAAATTTTTGAGGAGTGTTTTTAGGGAAGCGCTGATTAAAACAAAAGCGCATATTTTTCTAAAGAGAAATATGCAAAACATCTATGGGCAAAAATCTCCAGCGCTTCCCCAAAAATTAACATGGGGGCTTCGCCCCCAAGCCCCCACGCCGCTATCCTGATAGCGGCGGCCCCGGCAAGCTTCTTCTCAAAACAGGCAAGCTGGGGTACCACCGGGGTGCTTCATGGATTAAATCAGCGTTTCCTTAGATCATCAAACTGTGGAGCGGGCGTCTCGTCGAGGAAAGCTAAAGGAGCGCGGATATGAGAAAGATTTTTGCGATGTTGGCCTTGGCGGCGGGGTTGATGGAGGGCGTTGCGGCCCGGGCGGCTGCGCCCGGAGATGCGGCCGGCACGTCGGCGGCCGGGCCCGGCGTCGCGGTGGTGCGTACCGAATCGGGCGAGGTGCAGGGGTACGTGCGAAACGGCGTCTACACCTACCACGGAGTCCCCTACGCGGAGGCGAAGGAGCGGTTCGTCCCGGCGGGGAAGGTCACGCCGTAGGAGGGCGTAAGGCTGGCCTTCAACTATGGCCCGATCTCCCCTCAGGTATGGTCGGGCGGGATGGGCAGCGGCTGGGACAACCCGCCGCGAAGTTTCAGGCAGGACAACAATTGCCAGAACCTCAACGTCTGGACGCCCGGCATCGACGATGGCGGGAAGCGCCCGGTGATGGTCTGGCTGCACGGCGGCGGCTTCTCCACGGGGGCCTCGGCGATCGAGGAGGTCTACGACGGCGCAAACCTCGCCCGCAGGGGCGATGTGGTCGTCGTCTCGGTGAACCACAGGCTGAACCTCGTCGGGCACCTCGACCTCTCGCGCTTTGGCGAAAAATATAAGCGCTCGGCCAACGTCGGCGTCACGGACCTGGTGGATGCGCTCCGCTGGATTCGCGACAACATCGCACCGTTCGGCGGAGACCCCGAAAACGTCACGCTCTTCGGCGAGTCGGGCGGCGGGGCCAAGGTGCTGGCGCTCATGACGACGCCGGAGGCGAAGGGCCTGTTCAAGCGCGGCGTCGTGGAGAGCGGTGCGATGGAACGAATGGGCGTGATCTTCACCTCGCGTGAGGTCAGCGAGAGGATCACGGATCACGTCCTTGAGGAGCTGGGGATGGGGTCGGGGGACGTCGAGATGTTGCAGACCATGCCCTACGAGGAGTTGGTGAGGGCGTCGGACAGGGCGCTTGCGCGGACCGCCGAGGAGATGAAGCTGCCGGCGCCTCTGGGCGGCGGCTACGGTCTCTACTGGGAGCCCGTGGTCGACGGCGATTTTCTGCCGACGAGTCCCGTGACGAAGGACGGTTTTGCAGCGGCGGGGAAGGACGTGGCGCTCCTGATCGGCTCGAACCTCACGGAGTGGACGGCGGTCGACCAGCTCCGCGACATGGGGTGGGCGCAGTTCGACAACCAGAACACGTGGAGCCCGGAGGAGACGGACAGGCGGCTCGAGGCGGCTTACGGCGACAAGGCGGAGGAGGTCGTCAAGGCGTTCCTCGATGCCT
>CAJPSE010000033.1 GCA_905373185.1 uncultured Fretibacterium sp. | reverse complement strand
ATACGAAGCTGGGGCAACACGGGCTCCACCATGTCGTTGGCGTCCTGCATGTCCTCGGGGAACCCCTCGTTGTAGGTCCCCATGTGGACGTGAGCGTCGATCAGCCCCGGGGTGACGAGGCACCCCTCGAGATCGGCGACGTCGGCCCCCACCGGAACGGGGACGTCCTCCCCCACCTGGGCGATGCGGCCGCCCTCCAGGACGATGACGCCCTTCTTCAGACGTCGTCCCGTGCCCGTCCAAACCTCGGCCCCCACGAGATATTTTTTGTCAGTGGAACTCAAGAACCCGACCCCCCTGGTAAGAATCGCATGGCCCCGCCTTCCGAAGCCGGCCACCCGAGACCATGCGCGAAATCTACCCTCGCCGGGTATTATAGCGTATCGCTTCGAGGTTCCGTTGAAGCAAGAAGTTTGTTTTTCGAGACATATCCTCCGGGTAGGACCGTAATTCCCTTGCATTGTGCTTGGGGAACAATGATTGAGGCTTGTCTTTGTGCTACCGTCGAGGTCTTTTTCCTGCTTTCGTTGCATGATTTTGATGTAAAATTAATCTAGCGTCGTTTTACCATTTTTCTAGGGTGAAATAGAATAGTGGTGCAGTAGGCAAGGGGACAACGACCGAATGGAGGGTGGAGGCTTTGAAGAGATGGCGCTTGTTTCTTTTGATCTGTCTTTTGGGAGTGGGGGCGGCGTTTGCGGGAAGTGCTGCCGGTGAATCGTCGAGAGGGGAGGAAATTGTCGTCGGGACGGATCAGAACACGACGACGATGGATCCTGCGATGTATCAGGATGCGGCATCCTCTCAGACCATGATCAATGTCTACGAGACGCTGGTCGCCTATGACGCGGAGTATAAGAATATCATCCCGTACCTTGCGGAGTCCTGGTCCCATACCGATGACCTCAGGGAGTGGACGTTCCGTCTGAAAAAAGGAGTCCGTTTCCATAAAACGGAAAATCAGCCGGGGCGAGAGATGACGGCTGACGATGTCAAGTACAGCTTTGAGCGGACCTTGAAAATATCTCCAATGAAGCGGCTTTTTATGCTGGATCACGTAGAGGTCCTTGCCCCCGATACGGCAAAGCTTGTGTTGAACCAGCCTTTTGCGGCGCTTTTGGCCGTCCTGACGGATGTCGGCAGCGCCGTGATTCCCAAAGAGGATGCCGAGAAGTGGGGGAGCGATTTCGGCCAGCACCCCGTTGGGACAGGGCCCTATAGGATGACGGAGTGGGTGAAGGACTCGCACATGACCTTCGAGCGCTGCGACGACTATTGGAATAAGGAGGCGCTGCCCCATCCCCTGAAGGTCACATACCGCTACATCGTCAACAAGACGGCCATGACTACCGCGCTTTTGAGCGGGCAGGTTCACATTACCCGAGAGGTAATGGACCAGGACGTCAAGAAGATCGCAGAAAGCGCCGGGTATCGTGTCGTCAAAGGAGAACCCTGTAACGTCTTTGCGTTTTACATGAACGCCACTCGGGGGCCGACGACGGACCCAAAGGTTCGGGAGCTTTTTTTCCGAGCGGTGGATGTGGCTCAGATAGCCAAGGCCCTTTTCCCCAACGAGTCCGGAGAGGCGGCCTATGGTCCTATCCCTCCCGGAAGCTGGGGCTATAATCCGGAGGTCCGTTCATTTTACACGACCTACGATCCTCAACGGGCCCGGGAGCTCCTTGTGGAGTTGGGTAAGAAACCGGGTGAGTTGAAGCTGCGCATCACGACATCCGAGGATGAACGCCGTAAAAAGGCCGCGGTCATAGCTCAGGCCATGTTGAAGAAGGTGGGCGTGGAGGTTGAGGTGCAGAGCCTGGAGTGGGGGAGCTTCATGGGTGTGGCCTCCAAGGCCGAGGCGGACATCTACGCCATAGGATGGACGTGGTATCCTGATCCGTTTTTCTACATCTACTATATGTTTCACTCCGAGAAAAAAGGCAGCTACGGCAACGGAGGTGGCTACAACAACCCCGAGGTGGACAAGCTGATTGCCCTTGGGGCGAGCGTCGGTGACCAGAAGACCCGCACTGGATACTATCGCCAGGCCGAGGAGCTGGTCATGAAGGATCACTACTATTTCCCGCTCTATCACATGTATGCGATGAACGGGGTGGATAAGCGGCTTACCGATTTTCATCCGACGCCCCAGGGAAGCGTACGCCTTTTTGGGCCGGACTTCAGCTCTTACCTGGCCCCCAGTTCCTGACCCGATATTCATTCCGATCGGACTTTGCAGTTGAATGGACGAGCGGCCTCGGGGATGGAGTTATCGACCCCTTCGATTTTGAGGCCGTTCGTTTTCATTTATGGAGTGAGGGCTGGAAGAGGGCGAATGTTTCGGAGCTTTCACGAGTCAAAAGGGGAGGACCCCCAGAGAGGAGGCATGCATCTTGGGACGTTTTGCCTTCAAGCGCTTCCTTCAGATGATCCCCACACTCTTTTTTGTCATGCTCGTCATCTTCTCTCTGATGAAATTGATTCCGGGGGATCCTGCCCTGACCCTTTTGGGGCCCGAGGCCAGTCCTGCGGATATCGCTGTTTTCAGGGAGGAGCTGGGGCTGAACAGGCCGTTGCCCGTTCAATTCCTGACCTATCTGCGAAATGTGGCCCATGGGGATCTGGGGCGCTCTTTGATCTATAGGGCGGATGTCCTCACACTGATTGGGGAGCGCCTGCCTACGACGCTGGCCCTCAGCCTGAGCGCCCTGTCCCTTGCGATCCTCCTGGGGGTCCCTCTGGGTATTTTCGCCTCGATGCACCATAACGGCTTCTGGGATCTGTGCATTACGGTCCTGGCGCTCCTGGGTGTGTCGGTTCCCATCTTCTGGGTTGGCATGTTGATGATTGTCGTCTTCGTCCTTAATTTAGGATGGCTTCCATCGGTTGGATTGGGAAGCTGGGACAAGGGACTTTGGGACGTCGTCAGTCATTTCGTCCTGCCCTCGTGCGCCCTGGCCTTCCAATCCGTGGGGACGATCGCCCGCTTTACCCGATCTAGCATGCTGGAAGTCCTGAAGCAGGATTATATACGGACTGCGTATGCGAAGGGCCTGCGGCCTCGGCTTATTTGGGAACGTCACGCTTTGCGCAATGCACTCATCCCCGTCGTTACCATTTCGGGGCTGCAGTTGGGACATCTTCTGGCCGGAGCGGTCCTCACCGAATCCATCTTTGCTCTTCCGGGACTCGGTAAGCTGATGGTCGATGCAATCATGAGACGTGATTTCCTGCTTGTACAGGGGGAAGTTCTGGTTATCGCAATCCTGTATCTTTTCGTCAATTTTTTCGTGGATCTGCTCTACGCTTTGGTAAATCCCAAAATCCGAAAGTCGTTTGGAGGCGCCTGAAATGTCGGAACAACTGTCTTTTGTGAGGCGTTTTCTGCGCAGCAAGCAGGGGATGGCCGGATTGTTGATCGTAGTTCTGAACATCGGCCTGGCCTGTTTCGCCTCCAGGATTGCCCCCTATGACTTCGATGAGATGGATTTTGGCGCCATGCTGGCAGAACCGGGTACCGAAGGACATTGCCTGGGTACCGATGACATGGGGAGGGACGTTCTGACGCGATTGATATATGGCTCGCAGGTGTCCCTGATGGTCGGGATGGTCGCCGTCTCCATTGGGGCTTGTCTCGGCACGCTCCTGGGGTTGATTTCCGGGTACTTCGGCGGATTTTTTGACGCCCTTTTGATGCGTCTGATGGACGCTCTGCTGGCCTTTCCGTATATCCTCCTGGCCATTGCCATGATGGCTGCTTTGGGGGCGGGGCTCTTCAACGCGATGCTTGCGATCGGGCTGGTTATGGTCCCCAGCTTCGCTCGGGTCGTCAGAGGGGCCGTGCTCAACGTCAAGAACGAGGACTTCATAACCGGGGTCCGCATCATGGGAGCCTCCCATCTCTGGATATTGGCCCGCCACGTTTTGGTGAACGTCCTGCCGCCCATCATCATCTATGCCTCTCTCAGCTTTGCTGGGGCCATCATCAGCGAGGCGACGCTGAGCTTCCTGGGACTGGGAATCCAGCCGCCCGTCCCGTCGTGGGGAAGTATGCTCAGCGAGGCGATGCCTTATATGGACCAGGCCTCTTACCTGGCGGTCCTTCCGGGGCTGGCCATTCTGGTGACCTGCCTGGGGTTCAACCTGTTGGGGGATGGGCTGCGCGACGTCCTGGACCCGCGCCTGCGTATTCGATAGGGGGCCTGGGGCCCTATTGTCCCGGATGAGAGGAGTTTTACGCCGTGAAAGACAAGATTGCAGCTGTAGTCGATGCTCGTTCCGATTCTCTGAAGAGCCTGGCGAGGGCGATATTCTCTTATGAGGAAACTGCGTTCCAGGAGGTACGCTCGTCAAGGGCTCTGGCTGATTATCTGGAAAAGGCCGGATTCGAGGTGGAGTGGGGGATGGCCGGCATGGAGACAGCCTTCGTGGCGCGGTATGGCCGCGGGCGTCCCCATATTGGTCTGATGGGCGAGTACGACGCTCTTCCCGAGGTTGGGCATGCCTGTGGACATAACATGATCGGGACCATATCGGCTGGCGCGGCGGTGGCCATCAAGGAGAGTGGGTGTCTTGAAGGCCGCGAGGGAACGATCCTCTTCCTGGGGTGCCCTGCGGAGGAACATGGAGGGGGCAAAGTCCTGCTTGACGGGGCCGGGGTCTTCAACGGGCTGGATGCGGCCATGATCATCCACCCTGCGAGCACCAGCACCGGATATGACATCTCTTTTGCGATCAAACGCCTCTTCGTCGAGTTCTTTGGTAAAGCGGCCCATGCCGCAGCCGCCCCACACAAGGGGGTCAACGCCCTGGATGCCATGCTCTCCTTCTTTAACGGCATCGCGTTGATGCGCCAGCAGATGACGGAGCGTACCCGGATGCACGGCATCATCCTGAACGGGGGGCAGTCCTTCAATACGATTCCGGACTATACGAAGGCCGAGATGGGGATTCGTGCCCTGCGTATGGAGGAGGTCCTCGAGCTTGAGACGAGACTTGCCGCCGTCGCGGAGGGATCTGCCCGGTCGACCGGGTGTACGGTGAAGGTCACGCAGGCCGAGCCGCCTCAGCCGGAGGTTTACGTCAACGTACCCCTCGCCCGTACCCTGGATGCGAATTATGCCCGGGTCGGAGAAAAGACCACGATGAGGACCTACGGACAGGGTGTTGGGTCTACGGATGTCGGCATCGTGACTCATAGGGTTCCTGGAATTCAGGGATACATCAATATCACCGCCGGCGCCTCGATCCCGACGCACTCCAGGGAGTTTGCAGCGGCGGCGAGCTCCGAGTATGGGTACGAAGCGATGCTCCGGGCTACAAAGGCGCTGGCCCTGACGGCATTCGACCTTTTCGATGACCCCGGCCTGCTTCGTGAGGTTCGAGAGTATTTTGAGGAGAGGAGAAGGGACTTCTGATGTCCGATACCGTGCCCTTGGGCTCGGCGCCCCTTCTGGCGGTCGATGGCTTTTCCGTCCGGCTCCGATTGCCTTATGGGGAGCTCCATGCCTGCGAGAACGTGTCCTTTGAACTCCGGGCCGGAGAATCGCTGGGGGTCGTTGGGGAGAGCGGCAGCGGCAAAAGCGTGACGATGCTTTCGATGATGGGGCTTATACGGGGGCGGAAGGAGGGGACCCTCAGCTTTAAAGGGGCCCGCATGGAGGACCTTTCCCCTCTGCGGGGCAGGGACGTGTCCATGGTTTTTCAGAATCCACTGAACTCCCTCAACCCCTCCTTGAGAATCGGGAAGCAGTTGACCGAGGTGCTTACGGAACATCTCGGTTTGGGGCGGCGCGAGGCCGAAAAGCGTGTTCTGTCCATGATGGAGCGTCTGGCTGTCCCCGAGCCCGAGAGGCTGATGAGGCGCTATCCGTTCGAGTACAGCGGCGGAATGCGCCAGAGGGTCATGATCGCCATGGCCATGCTGTGCGAGCCGGACCTTCTGATTGCCGACGAGCCGACGACAGCTCTGGATGTGACTAACCAGGCCCAGATCCTGCATCTGTTCCGGGAGCTCCAGGAGCGTTTCGGTACTTCCCTGATCTTTATCTCGCACGACTTGAGCGTCGTCTCTCAGATCGCGCACCGCGTGATGGTGATGTATGCCGGGGCCGTGATGGAGATCGGGCCGAGCGAGACCCTGTTCCGTACCCCTCTGCATCCCTATACCAGGGGCCTGATCGACTCCCTGCCTCGTCTTCTGCCCGGAGAGCGCAAGAAACCCCTGGCCTCCATACCCGGAACGATTCCCAGTTTGATCGACCCCCCCAAGGGGTGCCGTTTCTCCCCGCGGTGCCCTCAAGTGCAGGAGAGGTGTGCTTTACAGGCGCCGGAGGCCGTGCGCCATGCGGATAGAACCGTTTGTTGCTGGCTTTATGCAGAGGGAGGAAGGCCGCGATGAGCCTGTTGGAGGTTCGGAGCCTGTCAAAAAAATTCCAGGTCGGGGAGCGTTTCTTTTTCGCTCCGCCCCGATGGCTGCATGCCGTTAGAGGGGTTGACTTCTCCATTCGTCAGGGCAGCGTGTTTGGGTTCGTCGGGGAGAGCGGCAGCGGCAAATCGACGATAGCGAATCTCATTGCGGGAGTTTATCCCCCGACCGGGGGGGAGATCCTCATTAAGGGGATCCCCGTACACAGGGAAAAAAGGGGACACCGTTCGGTCCAGATGGTCTTTCAGGATCCTGAGACCTCTCTGGATCCCCGTAAGACGGTACGGTTCCAGATATCCGAGGGATTGATGCTTCGCGGTGAAACGGCACGGGAGCGGACGGAAAAGGTGTGTGCCATGCTGGATGCCGTAGGGCTGAGGAACGACGTCCTGCACAAGTATCCTCATGAGCTGTCCGGGGGGCAGAAACAACGTGTCGCCGTGGCACGGGCGCTGGTTCTTCGCCCGGAACTTCTGATTCTCGACGAACCAACGAGCGCCTTGGACGTCTCGGTGCAGGCGCAGATTCTGAATCTCTTCATGGATCTGCAGCGCAGCTTCAACTTGACCTATCTCTTCATCACGCACGATCTGAAGACGATAAGCCACTTTGCCGACGACATCGCCGTCCTGTATCTGGGGCGTATCGTCGAAGAAGGTCCGGTGGCGGATGTAGTCGACCATCCCTCTCATCCTTACACGCGGGCTTTGTTGAATTCCGTCCCGGAACTCGGCAGGGCTCTGCTGCGTGCGCCCATCCGCGGAGAGATTCCGAGTCCACTTTCCCCCCCATCGGGTTGTGCTTTCCGCACGCGGTGCCCTCATGCGGAATCCCGTTGTCTCGCTCCGCCTCCATACCGAAACGAGGGGAAGAAGCGTGTGCTCTGTCACGTTGTCTTATAGCTTGGGGCAACCTGGGAATTCACGGGGAGCTGCGTGAATTTGTTTCTATAATTTATCTGATGGAGGCGGACGATGTCCATAAAATATGTGATGGAGTCTTATGAGCTGCTGGACAGCCCTTCGGTGTCCGGGGAGGCCGTCCGAGACGCCCTGGTCGATGTAGGGTGCGAGGCCCGGACGATCGAGGTCAGGACGGTCGAGGGGCCCAAGGGACATACGGATTTCGTCAAGGTATGGTTCCATGGTAAGAAGGGGAAGCACGGCGGCGGTACGGCCCCGACCCTGGGGATCGTTGGACGCCTGGGCGGGGTCGGAGCCCGCCCGGAGAAGGTGGGCCTGGTATCCGACGCGGATGGGGCCGTGGCCGCCGTTGCGGCCGCCCTGAAACTGGGGAGGATGGCGAAGCTGGGGGATGTTCTGGATGGGGATGTCTTCGTCTCCACCCATATCTGTCCCGATGCCCCCACGCGTCCGCACGACCCCGTCCCTTTCATGGATTCCCCCATCAACATGCAGATAGCCAACGCGGAGGAGATGAATCCGGACCTCGACGCGGTGCTCTCGATAGATACGACCCGGGGCAACAGGGTCGTCAATCACCGCGGCTTTGCCATCTCTCCTACGGTCAAGGAGGGCTATATCCTGCGGGTCAGCGAGGACCTGCTCGATATCATGAGCTACGTCACGGGCAGGATGCCGCAGGTCTTCCCGATTACGACCCAGGACATCACCCCCTACGGCAACGGGCTCTATCACCTGAACAGCATCCTGCAGCCCTGCACGGCAACCCGCGCTCCGGTCGTGGGCGTGGCCCTGACGGCGGAGACCGCGGTCCCGGGGTGTGCCACGGGAGCCTCTCAGGTCTCGGACATCGAGTCGACGGTGCGATTCGTCATCGAGGTCGGCAAGGCCTTCGGGGAGGGGAAGCTGCGCTTTTACGACCCCGAGGAGTTCGAGCGGATCCTCGGGCTGTACGGACCTATGCATCACCTGCAGACTCCGGGAAGAAAGATCTGACCTTTCCGGGGGACGTGCCGGGAAAGGAGAATGGATCCAGAGGAGGTTGGGTTCGATGGAACGTGTCGTCGGGACGGTGACGATCGGCCAGACCCCGCGCACGGATGTGATCCCGGAGCTCTCCGCGATTCTGGGGGACGTGACGGTACGGGAGGCCGGGGCCCTCGACGGGCTGTCGCGCGCGGAAATTGCCGGCCTGGCGCCGCAGTGCGGCGATTATGTCCTGGTGACGCGGCTGGCGGACGGATCGTCCGTTCAGGTCGCCGAGCGCCGCATCACGCCGAGGGTCGCCGCGAAAATAAAGGAGCACTTCGACGCGGGGGTTCCCTTGGTGCTCCTGCTCTGCACCGGAGAGTTCCCCGAGTTCCCGGAGGGCGGGCTGCTGATTCGGCCTCAGAGGGTCCTGTTCCATGTCGTCCGTGCGGTGGCGGAGGGGAAGCGGCTGGGCATCCTCACCCCCTCCGCGGATCAGGTTCCTCAATCCGAGGAGCGGTGGCGGAGGCTTGGAGGGACCGTGAAATCCGTCCCCGCCTCGCCGTATGTCGATGCGGAGGCGGCCGTCGAAAGGGCGTCGCGCGAGCTCGGGGCATGGGGGGCGGAGCTTCTGATCCTGGACTGCATCGGTTATTCCGAGTCCATGAGGAGGGCGGCGGGGGCTATTGCCGGGGTGCCCGCGGTCTCGGGGCGGGGAATGGCCGCCCGCGTCGTCCGGGAACTCCTCGGATGAGCCCCGGCACAATTCGAAGGAGGCCGTTTTGATGGAGTTGACGGAGGTTTCCAGGCGGCTCTTGAGGGAGAACATGGGGCTGAATCCCGGAGAGACCTTGCTGGTCCTCTATGACGAGACCACACTGCGGATAGGGGAGAGCCTTTTTGAGGCCGGCGTCGCGTTGGGGGCGCAGGCCGTGGCCCTGAGGATGCCGGTGCTGAGCCGGAACGGAGAGGAGCCGTTTCCCATCGTATCCGGGGCCATGGCGGCCTCCGACGTGGTGGTCGCAGCCACGGCGACCTCCCTGACCCACACTCAGGCCAGGAAGAGCGCCTGCAAGGCGGGAGCCCGCGTGGCGACCATGCCGAAGATTACGGAGGACATGTTCTTCAACGGCCCGGTCACGGCGGACTACAACGTGGTCATGGAGCTGACGCGAAAGGTGGCGGCCTGCCTCGATGCGGCCGGAACCGCCGAGCTGCGTTCGGGAGGGTGCGTACTGACGATGTCCCTCGAGGGGCGCAGAGGGATCGTCAGCGGAGGAATCTACCGGGACAAGGGGGAGTCGGGCAACCTTCCGACGGGGGAGGCCTACATCGCCCCCATCGAGGGGACGGCGGAAGGGGAGGCCGTCATCGACGGTTCCTTTGCCGGGCTGGGCATCCTCAGGGAACCTCTCAAGCTGACTTTTGAAAAGGGACTCATGGTCCGGGCGGAGGGTGCGGACGCCGAACGGCTGATGGCGATGCTGGGCGGGAACTCCGCGGCCAGGAACCTGGCCGAGCTCGGGGTTGGCACCAACGACAAGGCGCGGGTGACCGGGGTGATCCTGGAGGACGAGAAGATCTACGGGACGGTCCATATCGCCCTGGGGAGCAACGATACTTTTGGAGGGACCGTTGCCGCGGGCATTCATGTGGATGGGATCATCACGAGGCCCGAGCTGTCCCTGGACGGACGGGTCCTGGTGAAGGACGGCAAAGTTCTGATCTGATGAGGGGACGCCCATGGCGGGCCGGGGCCGACGCGGTGCACGGCGAGAGGTCGCCTTCGATGTATTGATATAATGGACGAGAGCGGAGCGGCCTTCGGCGGATAGAAAATCCGGTGAGGAACGGAAAGGACCGCCTCGGGTCGGTCGGCTCCGCGGAAGCCGGAAGGACGACGTGTCCTCCTGCGTCTTTGGGCGGAGGGACCCGGCCGTGCGGAGGCTTTTTTCCGGGAGGGACTTACTTAGGGAAGCGCTGATTTAATCAACGCTTCCTTATGGCCTTCCCGGTTGTGTGTGTTGGAGCTCCGGCATCATGCATTGGGGGGAATATCGTATGAGCAGTGAAAAGGCAAGGCAATCGGAGGACGGACACCACTGCGCCGAGCGGACGGCTCCGGAGCCGCTGCCCGAGGTCGATTTCGAGGAGTTCGTCCCGTCGGATTACGAGGCGTGGAAGGAGGCGGCCGTGGCGGCCCTGAAGGGCGCTCCCTTCGAGAAGGCCATGTTCACCTCCACCTACGAGGGCATCACGCTCGATCCGCTCTATACGGCGTCGGACACGCAGGACCTTCGGGCGGCCCGGACCTTTCCGGGGTCCTATCCCCTGCGCGGGGCCTCCGCGGCGGGGAACCTTTGCCGTCCGTGGGAGATCGCCCAGTTCTGCGACGAGACCCTGCCCGGCGATGCCCACAAGGGGATCGTGCACGAGCTCGACCGCGGGGCCTCCACCGCGGCCTTCGTCCTGGACGGCTGCACTCTGGAGGGGCTGGATGCCGACGTGGATGGGACCGAGGGCGGCGTCTCCGTCTCGTCACTCGACGACCTGGACGCACTCCTGGGCGACCTGCCGGCGCGCCATCCCCTGTACATCTATGCCGGGGCGTCCGCCCTGCCCTTCCTCGCCCTGCTCGACGCCCTTGCGGCGAAGAGGAAAATTCCCCTCGAGACGATTGCGGGCTGCGTCGGCGCCGATCCCCTGGGAGCCCTGCTGGAGCGGGGAAGCCTGCCGGCGGGGCTCGACGCGCTGTTCGACGAGATGGCGCAGACGTTCGCCTGGGCTCGCGATCGGGAAACGCCGCTCCGCACCGTCCTGATCCGGGGCTCGGTGTTCCACAACGGGGGGGCCAGCGCCGTCCAGGAGGTCGCCTGTGCGATGACCTCGGCCATCGAGACGTTGCGCGCCCTCCGGGAGCGGGGGGTGGACGTCGCGGAGTTCTCCCGCCGCCTGCGCTTCGAGTTCTCGCTCTCGTCCAACTTCTTCATGGAGATAGCCAAGCTCCGGGCGGCCCGCTGCGTGTGGGCGCAGGTAGCCTCGAGCTTCGGAGGGGACGCGGAGGCGCAGAGGGCGCAGATCTTCGGCCGCACCTCCCTCTTCACCAAGACGGTGTACGACCCCTATGTGAACATGCTCCGCAACACCACGGAGGCCTTCTCCGGCGTGGTGGGCGGCGTCGACGGCCTGACCGTCGGATGTTTCGACGAGGCGCTGCGGCCCGGCTCGGAGTTCTCGCGCCGCGTCGCGCGCAACGCGCAGGTGCTGCTGCAGAAGGAGTTCAACCTGCTCCAGCCCGAGGACCCCGCGGGCGGCTCCTGGTACGTGGAGAAGCTGACCGACGATCTGGCCCGGAGGATTTGGGAGG
>CAJPSE010000032.1 GCA_905373185.1 uncultured Fretibacterium sp. | reverse complement strand
CCGCACAGAGGATGAGAACGAGCGGAGGGGGGCGTCTATTCAACGATACCGTCGACCTCGACGGCCTTCGCCCTCCAGTCCTTGTAGCTCATTCCGGTGGGGAACACCGGGTCCACCTTCTCCTGGATGAACCGGTCGAAGTCGATCGCGCCGGATGCCTCGAAGTAGGAGAGGTCGATGTAGTCGTCCAGGTTCACGGTGTTGATGTCGTCCCGGACGTGGTAGTGCTTCATCGTGTCGAGCTGGTTCTGCATGTTCTGGCGGTTCAGCTTCCAGCTGATCGTCCGGCCCTCCTCGTTCAGCTTCTTGTAGAGCGTCATCAGGCCGACCTCCAGGGGGACGTTGTAGTTCTCGGCGAAGATGCGGGCCGCCTTGTAGGGATGCTGATACATGTACTGCACGCACAGCGAATGGGCCAGGAGCATCCTGCTGGCGAGCTTCGGGTGCTTTTTGGCGAAGTTGTAGTTCATGCAGACCTTGCAGCACGTCCCGTGCCCATTCTTCCTGTCCGTGTTCTGGCGGACCATGACCCAGCCCGTCTTCTCGTGCTCGGCCATGGAGCCCCACGGGTCGCAGCAGGTGAAGGCGTCCAGCTTGCCGGCTGCCATCGAGAAGTAGGCGTCCGCGTCGCTCATCGAATAGTTCTCGTACTTCTCGATGTCGTTCGGGATCCCCAGCTGGTCGGTCCACTCCATCCAGTTCATCGAGTTGGCGGGGTCCCCGCCCGCGGCGATTTTTTTGCCGATCAGGTCCTCCGGCTTCTTGATGTTGAAGCTGCACACGAGGTACTCCGCGCCGCCCGTGTGGTTCTCCGCCGCGATGAAGAGCGGCGTGCCGACCTGCACCGCGCCCAGCGTCGTCGTCCAGCCGGCGTAGGCCATATCCATCCGGCCGGCGCTCATGGCCTCGGGGACCTTCCCGTTTCCGGTGATCTCCACCTTCATCCCCAATGCCTTGAAGATGCCGGAGTCCTTTCCGACGCAGGCCGCCGTCATGTGGTCGCAGTTGTAATACCCCAGGTTGACCGTGTAGTCGGCGTCCTCCTCGGGAAGGGGCTCCAGGTCGTATTGGGCGACCATGGCCGGCACCGGATCGTCCTTCTCGTCGGAGGCGGCCGCCAGGCCGCTCGCTCCGAGGATGCAGACCAGGGCCACCAGGGCAAGAGCGCAGAAACGGAATTTTTCGTTCACGTTCAACTCCAGCTTCGACTTTGACTTCAACTTCACCTTCAACAACTTCACCTTCAACAACTTCAACTTCATCGCCTCCAGTATTTCCATAAAATCCGCCAAAACGGAAAAGTCAGCAGCATTCGTCCATGCCGTCGCCGAAGAGGCTGATCCACTCCCCGTCGACGAAGCGAAAGACGGCGTATCCAATGTAGATGCCCTTTTGTCCCGACACCAGCAGCTCGACCGGCGGGACCTCGTCGATATCGCGCCACTGCAGCCGGCAGTTCTCCAGGGGGGCGCGCACCGGCGCGGAGAGGCGGAACGTGCCGCCGTCGGAGTAGACGGCGACCATATGGTTCTTGTCCCTGTCCTCGCGGTAGACGACCACGAGGTCCTCGATGCCGTCCGCATTGCAGTCCCCAAGCGTCGTCAAAAGGATCTCCCTGTCGGGGAGGCTCTCCCGGAAGACCGCGATCAGGGGATGGCTGGTCACGGGCAGGGAGATGTCCTCCGCGCCGCCGGACGCCGCGTCCGGACCAGGGAACGCCAGAAGGAACGCCAGAGGGAACAGGGCGCGGAGAAGGGCTGCGCCCCGCGGGACGAGGCGGGTCATGCCCCCCTCCTGCGCAGGGACCGCCTCCACTGCAGAATCCAGCCGTATCCGCCGATGCAGAGGACGAGGATTGCGCAGAAGACCTTGAACCCGTCGGGGAAATCGATGGAGATTCTGCTGACGAAATCGATCTTGCCCTGCGAGCGCGTCAGGTCGAAGACCGGCCTGAAGTTGTCCGCCAGGAGGAAGTTCGTGATGTAGCCGAAGGCCAGGCCAAACAGCACGAGCATCCCCGTATAGATGGTCACCGCCCTCTTGCCGATCAGCCGCCAGATGCCGACCATCTCCGGGAAGTTCGTGGCCACGCTCGAGAGGAGAAACGTCACGGCGACTCCGGGCGCCGCACCGGCGCTGACCAGAGCCGCGATGAACGGGATGTGTCCCAGCGCGCAGACGTACATGACGCACCCCAGCAGGGTGATTCCCAACAGCGACATCAGGCGCGGGTTGCTCAGATAGTCGAGGATGAACGACGTGGGGACGACCGTCAGCAGAAGCGCGGCGAACGCGGTGCCGACGACGATGAAACGACACGTCTGCACCGCGAGGTCGTTGAACCCCCATTCGATCCCCCCGCGGATGCGCTGCATCAGGGGCGGGAGCGCCGGCCGGTCCTCCCGGGCGGAAGGCGCCGCTGCCAGCCCCGCGGCCGCGGGCGACTGGAGCTCGGGGCCCCCCAGGGCGTTTCCGACGATCCCGATCACGAAGGGGATGACGAAGCCGCTGACCAGGTAGATCGTCGCGATCTGCGGTCCCAGCATCGCGTAGGCCAGGATGACCGCCGCTGGGTTGATTACCGGCGTCGCCACCAGAAACGCCAGCGTCGGGCCGAGATAGGCCCCGGAATAGTACAGACCCAGGGAGAGCGGCACCACCCCGCAGCTGCAGATGGGGAGCAGCATCCCGGAGATCGTCGCCTTGACGATGGAGGACAGCTTCTTGTTGCCGAGCGACCGCTGCAGCGTCTCCGGACGCAGAACGGCGTGCAGGACGCCGCAGAACAGGAAGCTCAGGATCAGCCACGGTCCGCTGGTCTCCAGCATCCCCCATGAGTATTGGCAGAACTGCCAGCCGTATTGCCAGCCGTGTCGAAGGAAGAACCTCATAGCTCCTCGCCGATAGCTTCCGATACGACCCTCTCGATGGTGCGGCGGTTCAGGTCCTCGTAGCGGTCCTTTCCATCGACGATCATCGTGCCGCGGGTGATGGGACCGTACTTGGGCAGGTAGTCGAAATCCTTTCCGGCATAATAGATTTTGAGGTCGATCTTCTCCGGAAAACGCTTCTTCAGTTCGTTGAGGACGTCCACATGGCCGTCGCAGCACGGACACGTATTGATAAACTCGACCTTCGTCATGGCGAGCCACCTCCATAAGACATCAAGACCAAGAGATATTCGTATCTGTTTGCGCTCGAAAACTGCGAAAACGGAATAAAAACGGACAGGGGGAACGAGAGAGACCGTAAAGGGAAGGAGACGAAAAAGGAGAGGTCGCTCCGGGCGGCCTCTCCTCAAATAAAGACGACGACGGCGCGCAAAGCGGGCGCGTCAGACTTCGATCGAATCCCGATCAAACTTTGAAGAGCTCGGCCCGAACGGACGACTCCGAAGGAATCCCATCACGGCATGCATCCCGTGCATCCAAGCTACTTCCTCAGGTGAATCCGCACTGCCGCATTCGGGACTCCCCTCCTCTCCTCGAAAAAAATCGTCGTTGAGCCTTTCGCGGTGTTTATACCCCATCGCCGGCGGAATGTCAACCGGCGCGGGGAGCGGCCCATCAGACCCTACCCTTTCTTCGACATGCTCTCCAGGAAACGCCGCAGACGGGGATTGTCGTTGGACCATATCTCCTCCGGGGCCCCGATCGCCGCGATACGGCCCTCGTTCATGAAGGCGATGCGTGTCGAGACCTGCCGCGCGAACTCCAGCTCATGGGTGACAATGAGCATCGTGTGCCTCTTATCGGCGAGCAGCCGGATGACGTCCAGGACCTCCCGAACGCGTTCCGGGTCCAGCGACGAGGTCGGCTCGTCGAAGAGCATGATGGGGGCGTGGACCGCCAGGGCGCGTCCTATCCCGATCCGCTGGGCCTCCCCGCCGCTCAGCTGGACGGGGTAGGCGTCGGCCTTGTCCTCCATCCCCACGAGCACGAGGATCCGCGAGGCCTCCTCCCCGGCATCCCCGCAGGGCATACGCTGCACCGTGACCATCGGCTCCAGGATGTTCTCCAAGGCGGTCTTGTTGACGAAAAGGTTGTGGCTCTGGAAGACCATCGAGAAGGATCGCCGCAGGCGGTGCAGGGACGCCCTTCCCAGATGCCGGAGGTCGAAGGGGGGAGCCTCGTCGATGCGGAGCGTCCCCTCGTCGGCCCGCTCCAGCCCGATGAGACAGCGCAGCAGGGTCGACTTCCCCGTCCCGCTCGGCCCCAGGAAGGAGAGCACCTCCCCGTCCCGGACCTCGAGGTCTATCCCATCCAGCACTCTTTGTTCTCCAAACGATTTCCTCAGTCGGGATATCCGAAGCATGCAGCCCCTCCTAACGCCGGTACGCGCGGCCCATCCGAAGTTCCAGGCGGCGCTGCACGCGGGTTGCAAACGTGATGATGAGCCAGTACACCAGCATGGCGGCCGCATACCCCTCGAAGTAGCGCAGGCCGACGGCGCTCTTCATCTTCGCGACGGCCATCAGGTCCACGACCCCGACGGTGAAGACGACCGACGAGCCCTTGATCGTGTCGATCAGGTTGTTCGAGAGCGGGGGAATCGCGATCCGCAGCGCCTGCGGAAGGACGATGCGCCGCATCAGCTGTCCCTCCGTCATGCCGATGGTCAGGGCTGCCTCCCTCTGCCCGTCGGGGACGGCGTTCAGGGCCCCGCGCAGGGTCTCCGACATGTAGGCGCCCATGTTCAAGGCGAGGCTGACGACCCCGGCCCAATACGAGCTCAGGCTCCGGAATGCCGGGAAGAGCACCGGCATCCCGAAGTACAGAAAGAACATCTGCGCGATCAGGGGCGTTCCCCGGAAGATCGACAGGTAGACGCGCGACGGGCCCTTCAGGAAAGGTATATCATAGTAGTCGATCATGGCGACGGCAAAGGCCAGCGCCAGCGCCCCCAGAAACGACAGGAACGATATGCAGAGCGTCTGCCAGACCCCCCACGGCATGGCCCTGAGGATATCGAGAAAAACCTGGAGGTCGAATCTCATCGGCGGCCCCTCCCCTACGGCACGTCGAACGAAAGCGGAGGCTTCGGAGCCTCGGTTCGCGCCATCCCGTCAGTCCACGGAGGGATCTCGCGCCTCGCGCCGGAACGCGAACCCCGTGGCGGCGTAGAGGATGGCGAAGAGCGGCGAGAACAGGCTCAGAAAGACGTAGGGGATGAAGGAGGCGTCGACGGAGAGCGCCCCCATGAGGAACAGGGCCGGGATCCCCCACGGGACGAGCACGCTTCCCAGGGTGCCCGCGTCCTCCAGGGTCCTCGAGAGGACCTCGGGAGCTATGCCCATCCGGTCGAAAACGGGCTTGAAGGTCTTTCCCGGGAGGATGATCGCCAGCATCATGTTGCCCGTCACCCCCAGGGTCGCGTAGCAGGCGGCGATCGTCGAGAGGATCAGCCCCAGGGCTCCCCTCACGCGGTGCATCAGGGCCTCGATGATGACCGAGAGCACGCGGCTCTGCTCCAGAAGGCCCCCCATGGCCATGGCCCCGATGAGCATGATGAGCGTCCCCGACATCATGTCGATTCCACCACGGGAGAGGATTTTATCCACCATGGCGACCCCTGTGGCGCTGCTGTATCCATGCATGGAGGCCGCCAGGAGGGCCTTGAACCCCAGACCCTGAGAGAACGCGGCGCAGAGGCCGCTGCAGCAGATCCCCAGCGTCAGGGTCGCCAGCGCGGGGATCCTGAACACCGACAGCAGGATCACGAGGACGGCGGGAATCAGCGTGACGGCGCCGAGCGAGAAGGTGCCCGCCAGGGTCGACCGGATCTCGTTCACCGTCTCCCAATTCACCTGGCCCGCCCCATAGTCCCTTCCGATGAACCAATAAAGCCCGAAGGAGATCACGGCGGCGGGGACCGTCGTCCAGAGCATGGACCCGATGTGCTTGAAGAGGTCGGTCCCGGCTATGGCCGGAGCGACGTTCGTTGTGTCCGACAGGGGGGACATCTTGTCGCCGAAGAAGGCGCCCGAGGCGATGGCCCCCGCCGTCATGGCCGACGGGACGCCGAGGCCGAGCCCGATGCTCATCAGGGCCAGGCCGACCGTGCCGATCGTCCCGAAGGAGGTCCCCGTGGCGAGGGATGTGATGCAGCAGATCACGAAGGTCACGGGGAGGAACATCTCGGGATAGATCAGGTGCAGCCCGTAATAGATGATCGTCGGCACAGTCCCGCCCACGATCCACAGGCCGATCAGCATTCCAACCAAAATGATGATGCAGACGGCCGCCAGGCTCTGCGATATCCCTTGGACAATGCCCTGCTGGACGCTCCTCCACGAGCTGCCGAGCAGCAGCGAGACGCAGGCCGCCGCCATGGCCCCCATGGCCAGCGGGGCCGTCATGCCCACCTTCTGTCGAATACCGACCACGATCACCGCGATCACGAAGGCGAGAGCCCAGACCGCCTGGGTCAGGGAGGGCATCCGCTGATGCCGCCGTTCCGATTCCACCATTTTCTGCATCCGTCCTTTCCGAGACAAGGCTCCAAGACAAAATTCCGTCAAAATTTCAAGACGAGGCTCGATATCGAAAAACGCTTCCCGTCCCCGCAAGCCCTCCCTTTATTCGATCCGCCTCACGGTTACCAGGGTCTGGGAACTGTTGGCCGTCACCGCCGGGTCCCGCGCGTGCTCCCCCAGGGGATAGAGGTTGTTGGGGTTGGCCCCGCCGTCGAACAGGCTGTAGCCCGGAAGCCCCAGCTCCTCGCACCCCTGCCAGAAGCCGTGCAGGATCATGACCGTATCCCTGCGGATATCCTCGGTGACCCTGGCCCGGACCTCCATCGTCCCGTGAGGGGAACGCACCTCCACCCTGTCGCCGTCGGCAACGCCGCAGCTCCGCGCCGTCTCGGGGTGAATCTCGAGCTCCGGCTCCGGCGCCATCCTCCGCAGTGATGGGACGTTCCGCAGCCAGCTCGAGTTGTACATCACGGACCCGTGATGATCGGACAGGATCAGGGGGAACCGCTCCGCCAGGTCCGGCGTCGCCGTAACCCCCTCGGGGACCTCCCGCCACTCCGGGAGGGGCGAGAGCCCCGCGGCCTCGAACTCCTCGTTGTAGAGCGCGACCTTCCCCCTGGGGAGATAGGGCGATCGGTCCAGCCTAGGGCCGACGGCGCCAAAGAATTCCCCGTACCTCTCGTAGGTCCGTGGCAGAACGGCTCCCGAGACCCCAAAGGGATGTTTCCTCAGCTCGGCCATCGTCAACCCCGTGGGCTCCAGCTGCTCGTCGAAGCTCCGCTCGACGTCCCCGTTCCAGAAGAGGCCGGGGTATCCCAGCCGGCACCCCAGCTGAACCCAGAAGTCGGTGTCGGACCCATAGTCCCCCAGAGGCCCCACCGCACGGGTGGGAGCCATCAGCCAGGGGCCCCACGACACCAGGGAGCACTCGCACTCCAGGAAGGTGGCCACGGGAATCACCAGGTCGGCGTACTCCATCTCCGCCGTCTCCATCACGTCCACCACGACGAAGAACCCCACCTTCTCCAGGGCGGCCCGGGTCGTCTTGGCCCCCCTGCCGCTCGCCAGGGGCTGAGTCCCCGCGGCGATCAGGGTGCGGATCGGATAGGGCTTCTCCGTGAGGATACTGTCGAGGATCCCCTTGTAGGAGGAGGCCAGCCCCAGCTCCCACGGCTGGAGGCCGAGGGGCATCTCCGGCGCCACCAGACGTGAGGCCAGCTCCTCCGTGATCCGCTCCTTCAGCTCGATGTTCTTCAGCGCGGGCATCGAGAACCGGGGCGGCCACAAGTTGCCTCCCGGCCTCTCCAGGTGTCCCGTCAGGGCAATCAGCATGGCGACGGCCCGGGCGGCGTCGCTGCAGCCGGGCGCGTGCTCGATGCCGTTGCCCAGGTCGATGGCCGCCCGGGGCGTCGATGCGTAACGCCGAGCCACCTCGCGGATTTGTCCGGCCGGGACCCCCGTGATGCCCTCCGCCCATTGGGGCGTGTACTGCCGCACGTGTTCCGCGAGCTCCTCGAACCCGAAGCACCAATCCCTCACGAAACCCCGATCGTAAAGCTCCTCGCCGATCACCACGTGCAGCATGGACAGGGCCAGGGCCGCGTCCGTCCCGGGACGGAGCGCCAGCCATTCGTCGGAAAAACGGCCCTCCCCGCCTTGAGTGGGTTTGATCACCACCACGCGCATGCCCCGCCGCCTGGCCTCCGTCAGGGCACGCAGCGCCCCCATCGGCGCACTGGCGCAGGTGGGGCTCCGTCCCCAGAGCAGCATCAGGTCGGCCTGGGCGTAGTCCGCGGCCGGAGGGCGATGGCCGCCCAGGGTGTAGGTGAAGGGCATGCTCCGCTGAACGTAGCAGATGCCGCTGTGACCGTAATTTGGGCTCCCGTGGGCCATCAGGAGGCGCATCATGTACCCGCAGTAGCTGCGCCTGGCCGGCGAGAGCACGGCCAGGGACTCCGCCCCGTAGCGTTTCTTCTCGTCCAGCAGGCGCTCCGCCAGAAGGTCGAGCGCCTCCCTCCAGGGAATCGGGACCCAGGGCGCTCCCCTGCGCCCTCCCTGCCGCACCAAGGCGGATTTCAGCCGCTGCGGGGAATAAAGCCATTCGGGGGCCGCATGGGCCCGGGCGCAGAGGCTGCCCCGGTTGTGGGGGGCCTCCTTCATCCCCTCCAGGCCGAGCAGGCGACCGTCCCGCACCAGGGCTATCGCCCCGCAGCCGGTATCCTGACCGCACATGCGGCATACGGTGGGGACCCTCACGATCTCCCCCGGGCCCCGGGTCGGCAGGCGCTCGGCCCTCCTCGACGTCTCCCCGGCGCTTCCGGCCCTGAGGCGGAGCGTGCGGGATTCCATCTTCGCTTCGTTCATGCCGCCGGAGGGGGCTTATTGCCCCTTCTTGATGGAAAGGTCGACGCCGAGCCACCTCTCGGTCAGGCGTCCGATCGTCCCATCCGCGAGCATCGCCCCGATGGCCTCGTTGATCCTCTCGATCCTGGAGGCCATGGACGCATCCTCCTTGCGAAAAACAACCCCGACCTCCCTTTCCGAGAGATTCCCGGGAAGCTGGCGCAGAGAGAGCTTCATGAGCCTCATATCGAAGTGCTCCTGAGCCACCGAGGTCAGGTGCGAGTCGACTCGCCCCATGGCGACGTCCATGATCCCCGAGGTCCCGTCCCCATAAACCTTGGGAGTATACTTCTTCCCCTGCGCAATCAGGGCGTTCAGCTCCAGCTGCCCCTGCGCGCCGTCCTCGACCGCGACGACCTTCCCCTCGAGCTCCTCCACGGACTGGATGGGACTGTCCACCGCGACGAAGAACCCCAGCGGGTCCACGGCATAGGGCACGGAAAAGGCGAATTTTTCCTGCCTCTGCGGCGTAATCCCCATGAAGCAGGAGACGGCGTCCACACGGCCGGAATCAAGGGAACCGAACAGCCCGCTGAACCCCGAGGTCTCGAACTGAACCGTCAGGCCGGTACGGCGGGCAATCTCGTCCCAAAAATCCACCTCGAACCCGACATGAATTTTGCCCTCGAAATAACTGTATGGAGGAGCCGAGTTCGACGAGATCACGACGATCTTGTTCTCTCCCGGCTGATCGGCCGCGTCGGCCCTGCGGAGGTCCGTCCCGCGGAGGACGAACCCCGACATGACCGCAACGGCAAGGAGCCCAACCCAACCAAGTTTTCTGACGTTCATGATTTCCTCCCATGATCGTTTTCGATCTCATTGTATTTTTTGAAAAAAGCCAGGGTTATGCGGCACGCGGCAAAAGCGCCCGAGTCCCCGGCGGCCGGGGGCTCTCGGACAAAAAACGGGCCTGCATCGTGACGTGGCGATCCAAAGGGGGACAAGCCTTCCACTCCTGCAAGAAGAAGGGTATGAATCCACGGAAAAAATTATCGGGAGGAAGGATCAGACGGAGGCGGGAAAGAATCCGGACTCCCTCATGCGTCCCGACCCGGACCGCGGCAAAAATGCATCACGTGCATCGCCGGGGGCGCATCACGTCTCGGGACGGTGCATGGGGAATCCTCCTTTCTCATGAAAATTTCCGGCGGGCTCTCCGCCGGAGGAAAGCATCGGGAAAACTCTATCAGAAGCCGGGCCGGTCTGTCAATAAATCCAGGATGAGCGGCATAAAGAGACGCCTCCCAAATCCGGATGAAGGTTCGCGTCATCTCAGCCTTGGAGGAATTTCGCTTCTTTGCACGCATTGTTATCGGTGCACCTCGTCATATATACTGCAAACAGAGGGTGAGGATCCTTTGGAGGAGGCGAACCAGGATGAAGATGAAAGCGGAGGGATGCGGATCGACCCGCGTCAGGACAAACAGGAATCTCTGGCCCTGGGGGCTTTACGGCATGGCCCAGAATGTGGGCAAACGCGGGGAGCAGCAGGATTTTTTCGGGTTCTATCCTCATTATCCCCAGCAGGAGGATGACTTTGCTTTCATTCGGCACGGGGGGGTTCTGGGGATTTTGTGCGATGGCATGGGAGGCCTGCAGAACGGCAGGGAGGCTGCTGTCTGTGCCGTCAACGCCTTTCGGAATGCTTATGGGGACAAAGGAAGCAACGAGTCTATTCCCGACGCGCTGCTGCGGTCGGTTCATCACTGCAACCAGGAAGTCCTTTCCCTGGCCCGTAGCCTGGGGCAGGAGGAGAATTGCGGCACCACGCTGGTGGCGGCAGTCATGCACGCGCATTCGCTCCATTGGATATCCGTAGGAGACAGCCATATTTACCTTTGTCATAACGGGCAGCCTCGTCTTTTGAACAAAGAGCACGTCTACGCCAACGAGCTGGAGATTGCGGTACAGTGCGGTTTGCTGACTGCGGAAGACGCGGCGGCGCATCCGGCAAGGGAAGCTTTGACGAGCTTCATCGGGATAACCGAACTCGAGGAGGTCAGCCGGGGGAGTGAAAAAATTATCTTTCCCGGTTCAAGCGTCATGCTGTGTTCGGACGGGCTCTCAAAGGTCCTGACACTGGAGGAAATACACAAGGCATTCGTCCCGGATCCTCAGGAATGGGCCCAACGGATGGTCTGCGCCGTTCTGGATAAGAAAAATCCTTATCAGGACAACGTGACCGTTACCGTGATCACCCGTCAGGATGTGGCTGCTGCTTCCGCAACCTGAGACCGTGAGCGGGGAGGGGAACCGAATGCAGACTATAATGGGCTCATGAGCAAGAGGGATTACGAGGACGCGAGAGGGCTGAGGCTCGAAAGCCGATTGACGGCCGAACCGAAGCAGCGCGTAACCTTGGAGCACAAGGGAACCGGAGGGACATCATGAACGAGCAGAGACTGGAAATGAAATACCACCCGGCGAAAAAGGAGGTTCGCTTCAGGGGCATAGGATTCGAAATTTCTTGGATTTACAATCTAAACGCAACAGCAGGGGGTGAGAGGAGATAAAAAAAGGCCCATAGATGGCAGTTATTCGCTAGAATGAGTTTTGCAGGCACAAACAGCGAAGGAGACTGACACCTATGGGTTGCCACCATCTTACAGCAACAGAGCGAGAAAGTATACTGTGTCTTCGTGCTCAGGGATATGGAATCCGAAAGATCGCCGGTACTCTGAACCGAAGTCCATCGACGGTCCTCCGGGAGCTCCGGCGTAATCTCGTCAAGGGAGCCTACAGTGCCCACGAGGCAGACAAGCTCTATCGTCTGCGCCGCAAACGCTGTCGGCCGACCTTCAAGCTGGAGGACAAAGAGCTGCAAGCCCTTCTTAGGGCTCGGCTCGAGGAAGGCTGGTCTCCGGAACAGATCAAGGGCAGGGAATCCCTCGAGGTAT
>CAJPSE010000031.1 GCA_905373185.1 uncultured Fretibacterium sp. | reverse complement strand
GTTCCTGGGGCCCACAGGCGTCGGAAAGACGACGACGATAGCCAAGCTGGCCGCGGTCCAGGCGCTTCTGGAGCACCGGAATGTCCTGCTCCTCACCAGTGATACCTATCGCATCGCCGCGGTCGATCAGCTGCGCACCTATGCTAAGATACTGGGGGTACCCCTGGAGGTGGTCTTTGGCGCGGACAGCTTCCCCTCGGTGCTGGACGAGCACCCGGAGGCGGACCTCGTTCTGCTGGACACGGCGGGACGGGCCCAGAGGGACCGCAGGAGCCTGGAGGCCTTCGAGACGCTCTACGATGCCTTTAAGCCCGACGCGGTGCACCTCGTCCTTGCGGCCAACATGAAGTACAGGGACATGATGGACGTCGTGGAGCATGTCCCGGATATCCCGGTCTCCCATCTGCTCTTCACCAAGCTGGACGAGACGGTCAGTTATGGGGCCGTGTTCAGCGTGCAGCAGGCGCTGGGGCGTCCCGTCTCCTTCCTCACTGCCGGGCAGAACGTCCCAAACGATATCGAGATGGCGTCGGGCAGGCGAATTGCGGACCTTTTGATGTCGTCGGACCGCGGGCGGCGGATGGCATGAACCTCGCTCCGTCGGATCAGGCTGGGGACCTTCGGCGCTTGGTCGAGGCCCAGCGGCAGGAGGTCCGCCAGCACCACGGGAGCGGGCTCAGGACGGTTGCGATCCTCAGCGGCAAGGGGGGCGTGGGCAAGAGCAATCTGGCGCTCGCCCTGACCTGTGCTCTGGCCGATGGTGGGAACAGGGTTGTGCTGTTGGACGCGGACCTAGGGATGGCGAACATCGACCTTCTGTGCGGAATCAGCAGCCGGTTCAACCTGTCCCACGTCGTCGAAGGAAGCAGGCGTCTCGACGAGGTGGTTGTCCCGTTGGAGGAGAATGTGGAGATCCTTCCGGGGGGATCCGGGCTGAAGGACCTGGCGGACCTGGACGATACGGAGCTCACGGGGGTCATCGACTCCCTGGAGCTGCTGGAGGACAGGGCCGACATCGTGGTTCTGGACACGGGGGCGGGGATCCATAAGGGGGTTCTGGCCTTCGCTCTGGCGGCGGATACGACGATCCTGGTCACGACGCCGGAGCCCACGTCGGTCCGGGACGCCTATGGCGTCCTCAAGTCCCTGGAGGGGGCCCCGCCCAAGGGGAAGGAGCTCCTGCTCGTCGTCAACATGGCGAACAGCGACGGCGAGGCGCGCGAGGTCGCCGGGCGCATCCTGACGGCGTCCCATCAGTTCCTGGGGCGCTCGCCGGTCTATCTGGGGCACGTGCTGAGGGATGACTCCGTGGGGCGGGCGGTGCGCCTCAGACGGACGTTTTACCGGCTTTTCCCCGCGACCCCCGCGGGGCTCTGCGTCCGCAGGCTTGCGGAGGAGCTTTTGGCGCGCTGGGGGGTCCGCAGGGGGCTTTCGTATCCGCCCGGGGGGTTGAAGGCCTTCTTTCTGAGGCTGTCCCGAGGCTTTTTTATGGAGAAATGATCATGTCGACAGACCGGATAAAGATGCAGGACCTTCTTCAGGAATTGATCGGATCCAGGATGGAGCTGGGCATAGCGGACGGCCTCTACAAGGGGAACTACGCCTCCCGCCTCGAGGACCTGTCCCCGTCGGAGGACGGACTTCCCCTGCTTGGCGTCGCGCACCCCATGTTCAGGGGGGTGCTTCTGCCGATGGCTCGGAACCTGGAGCTCACGCTTCGAATCGAGGCGGTGGGCTGCTTCTATCAGGGCGAGGCCCAGATCGTCCGTCACGTCATGAACGGGCGGATCCCCCTTCTGTGGCTGGCCTTGGAGGGCCCGCTCGAGAGGACCCAGAGGCGCATGTTTGTCCGGGTTCCCTGCAGGATCAAGGCTCAGGCCTATCTATTGGAGGTGGAGCCGGAGGGGGAGGACACTGTGGGCGAGGAGGGAGCTCCGCCTCCTCCTCCGCCGGAGAGTTGCTGGTTCCCCGTCGTACTGCAGGACATCAGCCTCGGGGGCGTTGGGGTGGCGGTTCATAGGACGGAGGCCTCGTATCTCAGGGAGCGGGGACGCTACCTTCTGCAGGTGTTCATAGCGGACTCCGAGTTTTTCCTGGTCTGTCACCTGGTCAAGGTGTTCAGCGTCAGCGAGGGTGGGGATATCGAGGCGGGTATGGCCTACGAGGGGCTTCCCGCCTTCACGGAGAAGCTGATGGGTGGCTTTATCCGTCAGCAGGAGCTGAGCTCCAGGGGCGTGTGACGGGCCATGGCTGGGATCATGTCGGGGATGAAGAAGATCAGGGTGCTGATCGTCGACGATTCCGCCCTGATGCGAAGGATGCTGGGGGATATCTTGTCCTCCGATCCCCGCATCGAGGTCGTCGGCTCGGCTCGGGACGGACAGGACGGCTTGGAGAAGATAGCGGCCCTGTCCCCCGACGTCGTCACGATGGACGTGGAGATGCCCCGGAAGGACGGGCTTGCCGCCCTGGAGGAGATCATGAGGGTCCACCCCATGCCGGTCGTCATGGTCAGCAGCCTGACGCAGAGGGGGGCCGAGGTGACGTTGAAGGCCCTGTCCCTGGGCTGTGTCGATTTCGTGGGCAAGCCCTCGGGCTCCACGTCCCTGAACATCCAGGTCGTTGGTGCCGAGCTTATCTCCAAGGTGATCACGGCCAGCACGGCGCGAGTCCGCCCCCTCCGCGGGGGGAGCGCGGCGGAGCCGCGTCCGGATCCTGCTTTCGTGCGTCGGCCAGGGGCGTTTGCCGGGTCGAGGGGGCGGTGCGGGATCGTGGCGGTCGCAGCCTCCACGGGGGGGCCTGTGGCCCTGACCCAGCTCCTGTCCGCCCTGCCGGCCGGCTTCCCGCTCCCCATCGTGGTGACGCAGCATATGCCCACGGGCTTCACGGCGCTGTTCGCCAAACGTCTGGACGCGGCGTGCGGGCTAACGGTTGTCGAGGGGGCTGACGGGTTGGCTCTGAGGCCGGGGCTTGTCGCGATCGCCCCGGGAGGGAGTCATCTGCTGGTCCGGCGCAAGGGGGGCGGGACGATCTGTGAGCTCTCGGACGCTCCCCCGGTGTTGTCTGTCAAGCCCTCTGCGAATATAATGTTTTCGAGCGTCCTGGACGAGTTCGGGGGAAACGTCCTGGGCGTCGTCCTGACGGGCATGGGCCGGGACGGCGCGGATGGGGCCCTGGCCCTGCACGAGAGGGGGGCCCGTATCATTGCGGAGTCCCAGGAGACCTGCGTGGTATACGGCATGCCGAGGGCCGCGGTGGAGCTGGGGGCGGTGGACGAGCTGCTGCCCCTGCCGGAGATCCCCGGCGCTTTGGTCAGAAATGTCGGCGGGTAGGGTTTTTCGGCGCCGGCGGAGGATTTTAAAAAATACATTATCCGGGATCGGAAATCACGAGTTTGGGGATGGTAAGTCATGACTGATATGGACATGAGCCAATACCTGGGGGCGTTTCTCGACGAGGCGGACGACAATCTCCAGAGGCTGGACGACCTGCTTCTGGCTCTGGAGAAGGACACGGTCAACATGGACGTGATCAACGAGATTTTCAGGGCCGCCCACACGCTGAAGGGTATGTCGGCGACAATGGGGTTCGAGAAGATGGCGGGACTGACCCATGCGATGGAGGATCGCCTGGATGAGGCGCGCAAGGGGGTCCGCCATCTGGGGGATTCGGATATGAACCTGTTGTTTACCGCCCTAGACTCGATACAGGGCATGGTGGACTCGATTCGCGGCGGCGGGAGCGACGCGCACCTCGACGTGTCCGCCCTGGTCGCGGCCCTGCGCAATCAGGACCCCGCGCCGGAAGCCCCGGCCCCCGAGGCTCCGGCGTCTCCTGCTGCCACGCCGGAGACGAAGCAGGTTGACGGGCTCTCCCAGCAGGAATCGGAGTGGGTGGCCGAGGCGGAGGGCCTGGGGATGAGCGTGTACAAGCTCCGCGTCACCCTGAGCGAGACCTGCCTGCTCAAGGCGGCGCGCTCCTATATGGTGGTCAACCGCCTCGAGGAGATGGGGGACATCATCAAGACCGATCCTCCGGTCGAGGCCCTGGAGAACGAAGAGTTCGACATGGAGTTCTCGGTCTATATTGGCTCCTCCCTGCCCCCGGAGGATATTCGTCAGGCGGCGCTCAAGATCAGCGACGTGGCCTCCGTGGAGCTGAGTGAGATGAAGGCCGCCGCTCAGACCGCATCTCCTGCCGCCCCGGCTCCGGCAGCCGCTGCCGCACCGGCCGCACCGGCCGAGGGAGCGGTAGGCGCGAAGGCGGAGCCCGAGAAGCCCGCGGCGCCTGTCGCCGCCGCACCGGTGAAACCTGTCGCCCCGGCTGCCAAGGCGGATGGCGTCAAGAAGGCGAGCCAGACGGTGCGCGTGGATATCGGGCGCCTGGACAAGCTCATGAACCTGGTTGGCGAGCTGGTTATTGGGCGCGCCCGAATTGAGCGCCTGGTCCAGGAGGCTCGCCTTCGAGAGTTTGACGAACCCCTTTCTCAGCTGGGGCGCATCTCGGGCGACATTCAGGAGCTGGTGACCAAGCTGCGCATGGTCCCGGTCTCCTTCACCTTCGACCGCTTCCCGCGCCTGATCCGAGACCTGTCGAAGACGTTGGGCAAGGACATAGAGCTGGTCCTGGAGGGGCAGGATACGGAGCTGGACCGCACCGTGATCGATGAGATAGGCGATCCCATGGTGCACCTGATCCGCAACTCCCTGGACCACGGCATCGAGCGGCGCGAGGACCGGCGTGCCGTTGGCAAGCCCGAGAAGGGAATCCTGAAGATCTCGGCCTATCAGGAGGGCAGCGGCGTCATCATCGAGGTGTCCGACGACGGCGCGGGTATCGACCCCGAGAGGGTCAAACAGAAGGCGGTGGAGCGGGGGATCCTTACGGAGGAGGAGGCCTCGGTCATGACCGACGAGGAGGCAGTGCAGCTGGTCCTGATCCCGGGGTTCAGCATGGCGAAGGCCGTGACCGACATCTCGGGCCGCGGGGTTGGCATGGATGCCGTCAAAACGAAGGTCGAGGCCTTGGGAGGTCAGCTGGACCTCGTCTCCAAGCTGGGGCAGGGGACGCGGGTCTATGTCCGCCTGCCCCTGACGCTTGCCATCGTGCTCTCGCTGCTCATCAAGGTGGGGAACGAGACCTACGCCATCTCGTTGGAGAACGTGGAGGAGACCATCCTCGTCAAGAAGGAGAACATCAAGACGGTGCACGGTGCCCCGGCTACGCTTTTGAGGGGCGAGGTCCTGTCGCTCAGCGACCTGGGGAACGTCCTGGAGACCGAGATGGACGACACGGATCGCGACGAGTATCCTGTCGTCGTGGTCAAGATCGGCAAGAGCAAGATCGGCTTTATCGTGAACGAGCTGATAGGCCAGCAGGAGATCGTCATCAAGTCCCTGGGGCGGTTCCTCTCCAAGATCAAGGGGATAACGGGCGGGACGATACTTGGCGACGGCAACGTGGCCCTGATTCTGGACGTGGCGTCCTTTTACTCGACCAAGGGGTAGATAGCGCATGCTTGACCTGAGCTCATTCAACTATCTGCAGCTGGACGCCATCCGGGAGGTCGGCAACATCGGCACGGGCAACGCGGCGACCGCGCTGTCCAAGCTCTTGGGCCGAATGATCGATATGGACGTCCCGAAGGCGGAGCTCGTGTCCATCTACGAGCTGGCTGAGCATTACGGGGACCCGACGGAGCTCATCGCCGCCGTCTTCGTCCGCTCCCTCGGGGATTTCGGATGCAGCTTGATCTTCATCCAGAAGGAGGAGGACGCCAAGATGATGGTGGACCTGCTGCTGAAGCAGCAGTTCGGGGACGCCGTCCCACCGGACCTTCCGCAGGAAATAAGCGACAGCGCCCTGACGGAGGTCGGCAACATCATCCTGAGTTCCTTCCTCAATGCGATCAACCTCCTCATCGGGACGGAACATCAGATCTCCGTCCCGGGCGTCGCGCATGACATGCTGTCCTCGATCCTCGACGTTGTGGCCTCGATCTTCGGGCAGATGGGCGAGATGGCTCTGGTGGTGAACACGGAACTCCACGTCGAGGGGACGGACGGCGCCACCGGGTCCGGCAACATCATCATGCTGCCGGACCCCGATGCCCTGGAGCTTCTGCTGAGAAAGTTGCAGGTGCTGTAGCCATGGCGATGAATTCCTTTCACGTGGGGATGGCGGACCTGGTGGTCGCCAGCGCGCCTGCAAAGCTGATAACTCTGGGACTGGGCTCCTGCATCGGGCTGGTGATCTTCGATACGACGGCAAAGATCGCCGGGATGGTGCATATCATGCTTCCTGACAGCCGGGGGGCCAAGTCGCTGGAGAAGGTGGGGAAGTTCGCGGATACGGCGGTGCCCGCCCTCCTGGACGAGATGATCAAGAAGGGGGCCTCCAAGTCCCGCATGAAGGCGAAGATCGCCGGCGGCGCCCAGATGTTCGCCCTGCCTGGGGCGCAGACGGATTTCCTTGCCGTCGGGGCCCGCAACGTCAAGGAGACGACGGATATGCTCTCCAAGATGAGCATTCCCTTGGTTGCCTCGGACACGGGGGGCAACAAGGGGCGTACCGTGGAGTTCTCCACGGATACCTGGATGCTGACGGTCAAGACCCTGGGAAAGGGCACAACCGAGATTTAACCCCCCTCCTCGAGGGGAGTGGCTGGTTTTATGGGCCCCTTATCGGATTCCTTCCGCCGGGGCGGGACAGGAGGGGGGATGCCTTGAGCATGGATGCCTCTGACGCCGCGCTGTGGGAGGAGTATGTCGGCTCGCCTACGGCCGCGTGCCGGGAACGGCTTGTTACGCGGTATCTTCCGCTGATCAAGTATGTGGTGGGAAGGATGACGGTCTCCCCGCCGCAGGGCCTGGATTACGAGGACCTCTGGAGCTTCGGGGTCTTCGGGCTGCTGGACGCTATCGATCGCTTCGACCCTTCCAAGGGCTTCTCCTTCCGGACCTTCGCGGTGCCCCGAATCCGCGGCGCCGTCCTGGACGAGCTCCGCAAGTGCGATTGGGTCTCCCGGACCGGGCGGGAAAAACTGCAGAGACTGAACCGGGCGATGGAAAAGGTCCTCAGGGATCGGGGCACCCTGCGTGACGAGTGGGTCATGCGGGAGATGGGGGTCGACAAGAGGACCTACTACGAGACCCTCGAGCTGTCGAGCCGGAACTACATGGCCTCCCTCGACGAGGTCCTGTCCCTGGAGGATGGGGACGTCTCCCTGGAGGGCATTCTCTCCGACGGCAGGGACGGAGCCGCCGAGCTGCTGGAGCGGGAGGAGGAATTGGCGCAGCTCGTCGACGCGCTGCACCGGCTCCCCGAGCGGGAGGCTCAGGTCCTGTCGCTCTATTATTACGAGGGGCTCGCATTGAAGGAGATAGGCCGGGTCCTTGGGGTTACGGAGTCGCGTGTCTCCCAAATTCACGGTCATGCGCTCTCCGCCTTGAGGGCGATCCTCGAGGCGGAGTGGAATGAAACCTAGGGAAACAGGGATTTAATCAGCGCTTCCGTAGGAGGATATCGATTTGATTGGGCGGGAGATCGCTCTTTAGTTCTTATATTGCTGCTCCCTCGACCTCCGGCGCCTGGTGCCGTGGGGGTTCTCGGGGACGGCCAGGGAGGGTGCGGCTTTGTACGAAGGTGTCCTGAAGCTGGAGGCGAACGATCAAGGGGTCTGGGTATCGGCCTTGAAGGATAATATCTCTCAATCTGAGGTGCTGGCGTGCCTGAGGGAGAACGGGGTGCGGAAATATGACATGAAGCTCCTCGAGGAGTTCCTCAGGCTCAAGAGCCGGAGTCCGTTTCGGATAGCTCCCCGGGACCCCCTGCAGGAGAAGGACGCTCAGATTCTGATTCGCCTCGCAAAGGACAGGATGTCCGCCACGGCGTCCCTCGAGGCTCCCTTTTTCACCAAACCATGGCCTGCTGAGCAGGATGTGAGGGATGCGCTGGCCCAGAAGGGGGTCGTCTTCGGTATCGACGATGAGGCCGTCTCGGACCTGATCCGGAAGAGGGTTCTGGACGACTCCCCGGTGGTCGCGAGGGGGATTCCGCCGCGTGAGGGCAAAAATGCCAGGATCGAGCTCAAAATCGACCCCGACAGGCCCCTGGAGGTGGACGAGAACGAAAGGGTGGATCACTGGAACCGGAGCACCCTCGTCAACGTCACCACGGGCCAGGAGATCGCGGTGAAGCATCCGGCCGTCCCGGGGGAGAACGGGACGACGGTGATCGGTTCCGTGGTGAAGGCGGCCGCCGTGAAGGACATTGCGTTTCCCGCGGGCAGCGGCCTTGGCACGGCCGAGGGAAACGAGCTTTCCCTGGTTGCGGTCACGGATGGACGGCTGGTGTGGAGGGACCGGAAGCTGACCGTGATCCCCGAGCTGGAGATCAAGGGGGATATCGACTTCGGCGTCGGCAGCGTCGACTTCACCGGGGCCGTCAGGATCAAGGGGGCGGTTCGGGAGGGGTTCCACGTCATCTCCATGGGCGACATCGAGATCGGGGAGATGGTCGAGGGCGCCCATGTGGAGAGCCGCGGCAGCGTGACCATCCACGGCGGGGTCCGCGGGATGTCCAAGGGGCTCGTCCGTGCGGATGGGGACATCACGCTGGGCTTTGCGGACCAGGCGACCCTCTACTGCGAGAACCTCTACGTCAAGAATGCCCTCCTTCACAGCCATGCCACCGTCCAGGGGGCCGTGATCGTGTCCGGGGGGGGCAAGGCCCAGATCGCGGGCGGCCGGATCGAGGCTGGCACCGAGGTCTCCTGCCAGATCCTGGGGAGCGAGATGGGGACGCGCACGGAGATCGTCGTCGGCATTCCGCCCGACCAGCTGGAGCGCCGGCGGACCCTTCAGTCCGAGATCGCCCAGCATAAGGAAAACCTGGAGAAGCTGGAGGCCAACCTCGTGTTTTTGAAGAAGCTCGAGGCCGCCGGCCAGCTCGACGACTCGAAGCGCGCGATCATGGTGTCAGCGACGAAGATGAAGTTTCAGCTCCAGGCCGCTTTGAGCCCCCTGAAGGAGGAGCTCGCGTCCCTCGAGGAATGCCTCAACGCACTTCGGAACAAGGGCATCGTCCGGGCTCGGGAGGTCTGCTACCCGGGGGTCCTCATATCCCTGAAAGGGGTATCCTACGTGGTTCGGGAGGCGTGCAAGTTCAGTTCCTTCGTCGTGGAGAACGGGACGGTAGTGTTGAAGCCCTTCGATTACCAGCTCTGACCTCTCCGTTCCTCGAGCCCCGTCTCCAGGGAGTCGAGAAGTGGAATGAGGCGGCGTGTCCCGTGAGTTTTTTCTGAGATCGCCGCGTTTGGCAGGGAGGTGTTTCTATGGTCCAGCCAATAAGCCTTTTGATGGCTCATTTCAACGTCGAGCACAGTGCCCAGATGTCCCGGGACGCCATTGCCGCGGCCCAGCAGACCGCCCAGGGGCAGGAGGTGGTGCAGGAGAGCGTGAGGCGCACCCAGAGGGTCCAGGCAAGCCTGGCCGCCGCCGAGGTGCGTAAGGTGCGGCGCAGGGATGAGGACGAGGATGGCGGGCGTCGGAGGGACCAGGAACGGGAGGAGCAAAAGAACTCCTTTCGAGCGTCGGAGCACCCTGGCGATGATGGGGAGGTAAGGGAGCCGAAGGGCGAGGGGTCCCCCGAGGGGCCCCCTAAGAAGTCCTTCGATTTCTACGCCTGAGCTCACCTGAGGCCTCCCATGCGTTCCTGGGCGGGATGGCGGCCCTGACTGGGCTGGAGGCTTTAGGGTACGGTTTGAGGTTACCAAGGGGACGGAAGGAGAGAACGGATGGCCTCGGCAAACAACAATTTGGGTTATGTCTCCGTCGAGGGTGCGGAGGGGCAGTTTCGCGGGGCCTCCCTTGTCGTGGACCAACGGGGCATACCGATGGATTTCCGCTACACGGACCCGATACGCCCCTCGCGCCTGGAGCGCATCCTCTACGGCAGCGCTCTAGATGTCTATCTGCGCGAGGAGCTGATCCTGCAGAGCCTGTTGGGGGCGGTGGAGACGAGCCCGTCGCTCTGGGTCTGCAACGAGGGCGACCTTTTGGTGCCCCTGAAGACGGCGGGCAAGGGCAGGGCCATCTTCCTGGCTCCCTCCACCCATGCCCCGCTCGAGGCCGCCGGGGCCGTGGAGCCCATGGGTGAGGCGGAGGTGCTGCTTATCCAGGCGGATTCCGTCAGCGCCCCCCTTCGAGCCTCCTTCTCCCCTGGCACGCGGCCCGACGAGATCAAGCAGGTTGTCTCCCTCCTGGTGGAGGCGGCGAGGACGATGGAGCTCCTGGAGCCCTTCGGACGGATAGAAAAGGCGCTGCTCTCCCTGAAGGAGGAATAGGACTCCTTGTCCCTGGCGGAGATCCGGGAATATTTCTCGCGCCACTTCCTGGGGAGGGTTCGGGTGAAGCGGTGCGATCCACCGTTGCCCCCGCCGGAGTGTCACCTGCTGCGGCGCACGGTGGAGACGCATCCTATCCGCACCCGGATGAGGGTCCTGTCCGCGGCGCTCTTCTCCGTCGGCGGCATGAGCTGTTCCCATCGGGGTTTTCGTTTTTCCTCCCAACTCGTGCGGGTGAGGGGAAGCCGCATTGCGCGCTACGTGCCGCAGGAGATCGCCGTCGGGAGGGTGAGTCCCTTGTCCGCGCGTGTCCTCTCCGATTTGGGGAGGGTCCTCAGGCTCCCCCAGGAGCGCGGCAACCGCCTGCAGTGGCAGCGCTCCCGGCCCAAGGCTCCGGGGGAGATGATCCTGGCCTGGTACGGCCCGATCGTGGAGGGGGCCGTCGCGAAGCTGGCCCTGAACAAGCAGCGGGGAACGCTCCTGATCTGGTATAATCCTCAAAGTAGGCACTTCAATCCTAGGGGGCTTTACCTGTACCGCCGTCTGGGGAAGGATGAGAAGCCCGAGTGGCGTTGGGTGTAGTGAGTGGTTCCTGTGGCCGCTTCGACCTTTCGACTGCGAGGGGCTGTAGTCCGCGAAGCGGGAAGTCCCAGGCTTTGGCCGTGGGGAGCTGTTACAATACTCTTGGGAGGTTCGTGTTTCGAATGATTGAGGAGAAGAAGGCGGAGACTTCTTCGGTTCGCGTTGGGGATCTGGCGGAGTGCACGGTGGAGCAAATAATGCCCTACGGCGCTTTTGTCCGGCTTTCGACGGGGCAGCGGGGGATGATCCACATCTCCGAGCTCTCGTTCAACTTCGTCAAGAAGGTGGAGGATGTCCTTACCCTCCAGCAGAACATCAAGGCCCGCGTGATCAAGATAGACGAGAAGGGACGCATCGACCTCTCCCTGAAGAAGGTGGAGGAACGCCCCCTTATTCAGGCTCCCTCCTCCCGGGAGGAGAAGGACGGCTTCGAGAAGAAGATGGCCTCCTTTCTCAAGGCCAGCGAGGCCAAGATCGCGGACCTCAACAGTAAGATGAACACGTCGAAGGGCAGAAAAAAGCCTGGAGGACGCTCCAAGGGTTAGTCGTGTGCTGCGGGTCTCATGGGAGGCGGAAGCCTCCCTTTTTTATAACCTTCTAAGTCCCGGCGAGCTTCGGGGTATCGCGGGGCGGATGGAGGGGCGCCGATTCGATCCCTCCCTGGTCCTGGGGACGGGGTCTCGTTGCCGTTTCGGCGGGGTGCGCGTCCTGGTCTGCGCGCCGCTGGCGGGATTGCGCCCGTTTCCCACGACCTTCTGGCTCGTCTGCCCCTGGCTGGTGCGTCGGGCCGGGGCGGTCGAGTCCGCGGGGGGCGTTCGGGCCCTCGAGGACTGGCTGGCAAGGCGGGCTCCGGAGGCGTGGCGGCCCTACAACCGGGAGCACCAGCT
>CAJPSE010000030.1 GCA_905373185.1 uncultured Fretibacterium sp. | reverse complement strand
GAGTTGAGCGGGTCGCTTAGGTTCCTCACCAGGCGTACATAGAAGTACGTCGAGCAAGGTGAGCAAAAACAACGCAGCATACGAACGATTTAGATATTGAAATTACTTCTTCGGCTCGGCGTCGTGGTCCCCGAACCCCACGGCCTTCAGCCAGTCCGTCGGGTAGCCGAGAACAGTCTGCTTCTCCTGGGTCGTCTCATAGCCGTCCCAGTACTTGGACACAAGATTCCACGCCAGGGCCCACCAATCCTTGTGGACCTCCTCCATATAGCCGTCGACATGCTTCGTGATCATCTCGGACGCCTTCTTGGGGTCCTTCTTGTAGAGCTCGGCAGCCTTCTTCTCGAAGTCGGCCTGCTCCGCGAAGAACTTGCCCTCGAGGCGCTTCTGCTCGGCACGGATATCCTCGATCATCGCGTTGAAACGCAGGTCCGCCCAGTTTGCCGTGAAGTTGAATGCCCACCAGGTAGAATTCGTGTCGAACTTCTTGGGATCAGCATTCATATAGGTGTCCGGGACCTTCTGGGTTCCAGCATAAACGGGCACGTAGCACGTCGTGATGGGCTGATCGTACCCCAGCCAGGCGACCGCCGCCAGGGGCTCCGGCAGAGTATCGCGCACCTGGCCGATAAAGCTGTAGAAGCAGCGGAAAATGTTGATCGTTCGGTTCCAGTCGTTGTCCTTGCGCCCCTCGGGCTTTTGATCCTTCGTCAGAGCGTAGCGGGTCGGAGAGCCGAACGGCCCTGCATCCAGCCCTTTGGTCATGTCGAAGCGCGTCCCCTCCAGGACGTCGCGGCAGAGCGCCATCAGGTCCTGGGGCGTTACCGGCTTGTCGGGCTTCTGGAACAGCGGATAGTGCTCGGCCGCATCCTCCGCCAGCTTCACGCTGGGGGACAGCAGATTGTAGGCCCGCCACTCGCGGCGCTGCTGATAGTAGGGGGAGCCGTAGGGCTGAGGATTGTAGAGCTTGTGGAAGACGAAGGGCTCGCCCTCCTTCCACCACCCCTGCTCCTCGGCGAAGGACTTGACGTTGGAGGAATACATGTAGTTGTCCTTGTCGTCGAAGTCGATCTCCGCGATGCGGGAGCGGTTGGAGCCCATCGCGTAGCTGTCGTCCGGGCAGCGTACCGCGGCCCAGACCGCGCCGGGCTTGCCGGACTCCGGCGTCCAGAGGGGGCCGGGGCCCGTGATCTCGAACAGCCAGATCTCGTCCTTGTCGCCGACCGTAAGGGCCTCGCCGCCGTCGCCATAACCGTACTTCTCCGCCAGCTCGCCCATGATCCCAATAGCCTCGCGGGCCGTAGCAGCGCGCTGCAGGGCGAAGGACTGCAGCTCCTCGATCATGAACCATCCCTTTTGGCACTCGTTCTCCTCACGACCCAGCCACGTGTACTCGCCCATCACCACGGACTTCTCGTTCATGATGGGATAGCCCAGATGGAAGTAGGTGTAGGTCTCCTCGACCTGGGGGATCTCCCCCACCTTGACCAACGGGGTATTCGGCTTCGTCTGGTAGCAAACATTCTTATAGACTGGGACCATCTCCCCCTTCTTGTGCTTGCCGCCATGGCGAATGTCCAGCCGAGCGTCGTACCAGCCGTCGCAGGTGTAGGACACCATAACGGACCCGTCGGCCGTCGCCTTCTTGCCCACCATCACCGACGTGCACGCCAGCGCCGCACCGGCCATCGTCAGACACAGCGCCACACCCAGAACAAGAACCCTCATACTCGACCTCATGACCTCTACCTCTTCGGCTCGGCGTCGTGGTCCCCGAACCCGACGGCCTTCAGCCAGTCCGTCGGATAGCCCAGGGGCTCCAGGGTATCGGACGAGATCCGATAGCCGTCGTTGTACTTGCCCACAAGGTCCCAGGCCAGCGCCCACCAATCCTTGTGGACCTCCTCCATATAGCCGTCAACATGCTTCGTGATCATCTCGGACGCCTTCTTGGGGTCCTTCTTGTAGAGCTCGGCGGCCTTCTTCTCGAAGTCGGCCTGCTCTGCAAAGAACTTGCCCTCGAGGCGCTTCTGCTCGGCGCGGATATCCCCGATCATCGCGGCGAAGTTGAGGTCCGCCCAGTTGCCCACGAAGTTGAACGCCCACCACGTGGACTTGGGGTCGAACTTGATGCGGTCGCCGGTGTTGTAGGACTCGGGGACCGTCTTCGTGCCCGCGTAGATGGGCACGTAGCACGTCGTGATAGGCTGGTCCTCTCCGAACCACGCCACGGCCGCCAGGGGCTCCGGCAGAGTATCGCGCACCTGGCCGATAAAGCTGTAGGAGCAGCGGAACAGGCTGATGGAACGGTTCCAGTCGTTGCCCTTGCGGTCCTCGGGCTTCATGTCCTTCGTAACGGCATAGCGCGTGGGGGTCCCGAACGGCCCGGCGGCCATGCCCTTGGTCATGTCAAAGCGCGTCCCCTCCAGGACGTCGCGGCAGAGCGCCATCAGATCCTGGGGTGCAACCGGCTTGTCGGGCTTCTGGAACAGCGGGTACTGCTCGGCCGCATCCTCCGCCAGCTTCACGCTGGGGGACAGCAGGTTGTAGGCCCGCCACTCGCGGCGTTGCTGATAGTAGGGGGAGCCGTAGGGCTCGGGGTTGTAGAGCTTATGGAAGACGAAGGGCTCGCCCTCCTTCCACCAGCCCTGCTCCTCGGCGAAGGACTTGACGTTGGGGGAATACATATAGTTGTCCTTGTCGTCGAAGTCGATCTCCGCGATGCGGGAGCGGTTGGAGCCCATCGCGTAGCTGTCGTCCGGGCAGCGTACCGCGGCCCAGACCGCGCCGGGCTTGCCGGACTCCGGCGTCCAGAGGGGGCCGGGGCCCGTGATCTCGAACAGCCAGATCTCGTCCTTGTCGCCGACCGTAAGGGCCTCGCCGCCGTCGGCATAGCCGTATTTCTCCGCCAGCTCGCCCATGATCTTGATGACCTCGCGGGCCGTCGCCCCGCGCTGGAGGCCCAGGACCTGCAGCTGCTCGATCATGAAGATGGCGTTCTGGCACTCATTCTCCTCGCGGCCGCCCCACGTGTACTCACCCATCACCACGGACTTCTCGTTCATGATGGGGTATCCCACGTGGAAGTAGGTGTAGGTCTTCTCGACCTGGGGGATCTCCCCCACCTTCTTCAGTTCCTTGCCTGGGCGGGTCTGATAGCAGATGTTGTGATAGACGGGGACCATCTCGCCCTTCTTGTGGCTGCCGCCGGGGATGACCTTCAGTCGGTGGTCATACCAGCCGTCGCAGGTGTAGGACACCAGCACGGACCCATCGGCCGTCGCCTTCTTGCCCACCATCACCGACGTGCACGCCAGCGCCGCGCCGGCCATCGCCAGGCACAGCACCGTGCCCAGAATAAAAACCCTCATGCTCGACCTCATGATCTCTACCTCCCGTTCAATGTCGGCCCCGCCGCTTCACGGGAGCGGGGCCGCAATACTCAGATTCCAACCAGCCCCCCGCGCTCGTCGCAGGGCGCCCGTTCCAGGCCGGCTTCGGCCCCGGTTCTACCTCGGATCGTCGGGGTTGGACGTCGCTCCGTAGTTCACGGCCTTCAGCCAGGACTCCGGAAGCCCCGCGTTCTCCTGGTCGCCCTCCTCGGTCATGACGTAGCCGTCGCAGTACTTCCCGATCAGGTGCTCGGACAGTTTCCACCAATCCGTGGCGATCTTGTCCATGTTCTCGGAGCAGTACTTCGTAAGGTACTCCGCGGCCTTCTTCGGGGACTGCTTGTAGAGCTCCTGGGCCTTCTCCTCGACGGACTTCTGCCCCGAGAACAGCGCGTCCTCGATGCGCTTCTGCTCCGCGTTGATGTCCTTGATCATGTAGTTGTACTTGAGGTTCGCCCAGTTCGAGACGAAGTTGAACGCCCACCAGGCGGAGCTGCGGTCAAAGACGTGCCGCTTGCCCTCGGAATAAGCCTTCGGCACGGAGGTCACGCCGCAGTAGATGGGCATGTACACCGACGTGGAGGCCATGTCCTCGCTGAACCAGAGGACGCCGCCAATCGGGTCCGGAAGCCAGCTGCGGGACTGGGAGACGAACGTGTAGGAGGCCCTGTAGACCGAGATGTTGCGCTCCCAATAGACGGATTTGAGCCCTTCGGGGCGCTGATCCTTATTCGCCCTGTAGTAGACCGGGCTCTCGAACGGCCCGCCGGCCAGGGTCTTGCTGAGGTCATAGGGTGTGCCCTCGTAGGAATCCCGGTTCAGGCGAATGATGTCCCTGACGGAGAGTTTCTCGTCCGGCTTGACGAAGAGCGGATAGACGCCCGCCGTGGGGCTCAGCTTCTGAGAGGGGGCGAAGAGGTCGAAGAAGCGCCACTCCCTGCGTCCGCAGATCGGGAAGTGCCTCTGGGCATCCGGGTCGTCGTAGGCGAGGCGGTAGACGAACGGCTCGCCCTCCTTCCACCACCCCTGCTCCCTGGCAAAGTCCCTGACGTTCTCGGAGTACATGAAGTTCTCCTTGTCGTCCCAATCGATCTCGCCGATGCGGGCGCGATTGGCGATGACGCTGATGCAGTCGTCGGGAATGCGGCGCGCCACCCAGTTGGCGCCCGGTTTTCCACTTTCGGGCGTCCAAAGCGGGCCGGGGCCGCAGATCTCGAACAGCCAGACCTCCTCGGGATCCGCGATCGCCAGGGCCTCTCCGGAGTCCCCATAGCCGTACTTCTCCGCCAGCTCGCCCATCAGCTTGATGGCCTCGCGGGCCGTCTTCGTCCTCTGGAGCGCCAAGACCTGCAGCTGCTCGATCACCATCCAGCCCGCGTCGCAGAAGGTCTCGTCACGACCGCCCCACGTGGACTCTCCGATCATGAGCTGATGCTCGTTCATGAAGGGATAGCCGACGTGGAAATAGGTGTAGGTGACCTCGGCCTGAGGGATCTCGCCCATCTTGATCAGGGGCTTCGTGGGCATCGTCTGATAGCAGATGTTCTTCTCTATCGGGACCATCTCGCCCTTCTTGTGCTTGCCGCCCGGGACGATGCGTATCCTGTGGTCGTACCACCCGTCAACGGTGTGGCTCACCATCGCGGAGCCGTCCACCGACGCCTTCTTGCCCACCATGGTGGTGGTGCAGGCCCAAGCGCTCCCGGCGACGAGCAGGACCCCTATTGCGCCGCAAGAGACAACCAGCTTCTTCATCCTGCTGAACATAAAAAAACCTCCCTCATCAAACGCCCTTCCCTAAAAGACAGGGTAGGGGAAACGAAAAAACACACCGACCGACGCCCGACGGCGTCAGTCGAACGCCACCCGCTCCGCCGGGGCCTGAGACGGGTCATGGAAAAACGCCCCCACGGACTTCTCCTTCACCTCGGCATAGCGGGGCACCTCGGTGACGACCACGGCCCTGTCCGGATTCATCATCGAGAAGGTATCGATGCACTGGAGGAACGTCGAGAGATGACGGCCGACCCGAACGTCGATGTGCCAGCCGTTCTCGTCCATCGGCGCATAGAGCAGCCCGTGCTTGCCCGCCTCCATGACGAACTCGTCCTTGCCCTCCAGCAGCAGTTTCTGGTCGGTGATTCCGCGGATGCGGTCCAGCATGGGCTCCGCGACCTCGAAGAGCAGGGACATCGCGGGCGTGTGGTCGCCAACCTCGCGATGCGACAGGCCGTGCAGCGCCTTGGGGGAGAACTCCATGCCAATCGGGACCTCGAACTCCTGTGCCGTCAGGACCATCGAGGCCATAGTCGCGACCTCCTGGGCCTTCTCGTGGGCGACGATCGTGTTCTCGACCGGATACTCCAGCTCCGCCTCGTGGAAGTCGATGGCCACGTCGACCTTCTGGGCGCGGATCATCTGCGCCAGGCCGTAGGTCGTGCGCTCGACCAGCAGGCCGTTGGGCCGCCCAGGCCAGCACCGGTTCAGGTTGCGAATGTCCATATAAGCCAGCATCTGGCGGCTGGGATAGTGCAGGTAGACCTCGGGGTCCGGCCAGGAGTCCAGGGGGCTCCCGGCGCGGTCGCCCAGGCGCCACGTCTTCTTGCCCCACGGGGTCTTGATGTCGTAGAGACTGGGGTAGGCCTCCCCGTTTCGGGAGTACTGCGACCCGCTGGTGTTGGCCCGGGTCACGACGATCAGCCGCCCGGACTCCACGCGCGCGTTCTCGACCAAAACCTGCGCGGAGAGGTTCGAGGCCGGCTCCTCGGGGTGGGTCCCCCCGATCGCCAGCACGGTGCCGCCGGGCTTGCCACTATCAAGGATGTAGATGTTGCAGTCATTGACAGTTCCGGCCAGGGAGGGCTCGTACCGGCTGAGCTTCTGGACCTCGGTCACCCCGGGGCCCAGGACCACCGTCTCCTTGTAGTTCCGCATCCCGTAGAACTCGAGCGCGCCCCACCCTGCGGCCAGGGCGCAGACGACGAGCGCCAGAACCTTGATCGCGTTCGTCCCCGAACCCACTTTTCCGTCCATCTTCTCGTCCATTTTCTTCTCCATCGTCCCGGCCCCCTACTTGATGTGCAGGAAGCGCAGCACGAACGGGATGAGGATTACCGCGTAGAGCACCGCTTCCTGGGCGTTCCGGGTCCTCTTGAAGTTCCACGCCAGGGCGCACGCAAAGAGCAGCGTCATGGCGTAGTAGCCGTAGTTGATTACCTGGTTGACAAAGATCATCAAAGCGTCGTTCATCGTTTCAAACCTCCAAATTCAAGCCCCGGGCGTACTGCGGCTACAGGGTCAGGAAGGCGAGCTGCTTACTGTAGACCAGGAACAGCGTGCAGCAGATCGCGACGAACGCCATGGGCACGAGGCAGGCCACGACGAACTCGCCGAAATAGCGTCCCTTGTAGTCCAACTCCATCACCGAGGCGCGCCCGACGACCGCCGTCGGGGGCAGGCAGTCCCCAATGGGCCAGAGCACCGACATCGCGGAGAGGGCGACGATGACGTCCATACCCTTCATGTTGAACAGCATGATCAGAGGCACGCCCAGCAGCGGAGCCACCGCGTACTGCAGGATGCCCTCCGAGACGGGCAGGATGATGAAGAGCGTCGCGAAGAGCACCTCCAGGGGAAGAATCACCACGTGGAGCGAGATGACCCCGCGCGCGCCGGAGAGCGCCAGCACCTGGATCAGCGCCCCGACAACGACCATGATACCCACCAACGGCAGCAGGTTGCGCACCGTCTGAGTCAGGATGTCCCAGACGGCAAGCTTCACCGGGGAGAGCAGCCAGACGACGAGCGCGGAGATCATGAAGATCATCGGCAGCCCCAAGATGGGGAAGTCGAACGGCCGGAAGCGCCCTGCCAGCAACAGCGCGGCGAAGATCACGAACGGCGTCAGGACGCGCAGCCAATTCATGCGCTCGGGCGGCTGAGGAAGGCGCTCCATGACGTTCTCGTCCACGGGGGCGCCGCCCCTCCCGGCCAGCCAGAACATGGAGAACAGGGCCCCGGAGATCGAGAGCACGGCCAGAGGGCCGTTGAAGCCGATATAGGGCATGTTGGCCCCCGCGGCGGCCATCATGGCCCAAAGGTTGATGGGGGGCGCGGCGGCGCTCATGGCGGCGGTCATGAAGATCGCCGCGGTCTTGCGGGTATCGTCCACCCCCATGGCGGTCAGCACGGAGCCGACCAGGGCGCCGACCGTCAGGACGCTCGTCGCCCCCGAGCCCGTCAGGGCGCCGGGGATCAGCATCACCAGGGTCAGCAGCAGGAGGCAGATGACCCGCTGCGTGCGGAACGCGCCGACGATGCGCCGGACGATGAAGGCCACTCCCCCCGACTCCTTGACCAGGGCCATGAAGAACGTGGCGCTGATGAAGATCAGACAGACATCGAAATACGTAAAGGTCCCTTCGACGAGATGCCGTATGGGAACCTCCCCCGACCAGACCGCACCGTGGTAGGCGGCGGCGGCGATGGCCGAGGCCAGCATGGAAAGCTCCGTGGACAGCCGCAGCGCCTTCGCGATCAGAAAGACGGCGACGACAATCCCCAGAATGGTATAAGCATGATCGTACATCGGGTTCTCCCTTCCAAACAGGAAAAAGGGCGGACAGGAAAAGAGGGGAATGGTTTTCCTTCGGTCCCCCTTCCCCTCGCTTCTCTTCGCTTCCCTACTTCATCTCCGCGAGCTTCGCGCCGATGCCGAGGGCATCCTTGACGACAATCAGCTCCTTGCCCAGTTCCTTGGCGTAGTTCGTGAAGAACCCGTCGCTGTCGCTGTCCTGGATCACCAGGATGACGTCGGCCAGAGGCATGATCGCCTTGATCGTGGCCTCGTCGGAGGCGTCGGTACGCCGGGCCATGCCCTCGACGTGAGCACCGATGACCAGGATGCCCTTCGCCTTCGCCGCCTCGATCAGGGCCTTGCAGCGGGCAATCTCCTTTTCAACGTTGGTGCCGGCCGCCCCCATACCCTTCATGCTCGTCCCCGTGGTCACGACGAGCGTCTTGCAGTCCTTGCCCCCGAGCTCCTCGGCGGTGATCGTCTTGCTGTCCTCGACCGGTGTGACCTTCGCCTGCATGGAGGACATCTTGACCATCATGGCCCCGGGGCTCTGGCCACAGGTCGTCGCAATCATCGGAGTCTCCACCTTGGGCAGGTCCGCGGCAAAGGCGGAGGCGGACGTCAGGCAGAGGGCCAGAAGCAACAGAAACAAACCCTTACGATTCATTCACAAGATCTCCTTTCAAAATGTGGAACCGACTATATTTTAAAACGACCGAGCCCAAACGCCCGAATGGGCGCTAGCGGTTGTTCGTGTACTTCGCGATACTGGAGAAATTGAGATCCCAGTAGGCTTTCTCGGCGCGGTCCATACACTCGATGGTGTACTTCGTCAGAAACTCCGACGCCTTCTCCGGGGACTCCTTATAGAGGTCGGCCGCCTGCTTCTCCACCTCGGCCTGTCTCTTGAAGAAATCGTCCTCAATGGGGTTCCTCACGGCCTCGAGGTCCTTGATGGCCTCCTGGTAGCGCCAGTTCACCACGTCGTCCTGGAGCATGAAGGCCCACTGAGCACAGTTCAAACTCAGCTTGTCGCGGTCGAAATTGGACTTCCAACTCTCCTTCGTGTCGCGGGTTCCGGTATAGACAGGCACGTAGAGGGTATGGGCCGGGTTGTCGTACCCAAACCACATCACGCCGCCCACCGGCTCCGGCAGGTCCTTCCGCATCTGGGAGACCCAGCTGTAGGCGCAGGCGTTGGTCGCGATGCTTCGGGAGTAGGGGATCTTCAGCAAGTTGCGCTGCAGGCGGGTGGGGAAGGGGGTCGTCAGCGGGCTGAGCTCTGCGGCGCCATCCTTGCCCTCCACGATCCAGGCGGGGTCCAGCGTCATATCGAAGGGGCTGCCCTGGTGGTAGCTGCGGATGAATCCCATGATGTCGCGGACGGAAAGCTTCTTCTCCGGCTTGATGGAGAAGGGGTAGGCGTTGACGGGCGCGTAGGGGTCCCACTCGCGGCTCGGCGCGAGGGCCTTGTGGATCGTGTAGAGGCGGTTGCGGATCCAGAGGGAGCTCAGGGCCCAGTTGTCGTTGCCCGTAGCGGGGGAGTAGGCGGCCTGAAAGTCGAAGGGCTGGCCGCTGTCGGGATCGTAGAGCTTGTTGTCGATGGCGTGCTGCATGTAATTGTCCGAAACGATGAAGTTCTTCGTATCCTTGGGGTCGATGAAGCGGATGCGCGCGATGTTGGGGACAACCACGACCTCGTCGTCCGGCACACGCTGGGCTGCCCACACGGAACCTGGCTTGCCGCTCTCCTGCGTCCAGCCGAAGCCAGTGCTGAACACGTGGAATATCCAGGCCTCGTCCGGGTCGGTGATGGTGAGACATTCACCCTCAGTGCCGCAGGAGGGCATGAACCCGTACTTCTGCGAGAGCTCGCCGATGACCTGAATAGCCTCCCGCGCCGTCCTGGCGCGCTGCAGCGCGAGGACCTCCAGCTGCTCGATGACCAAGAGCGCCTTGCCGCCGGGCACGGTCTTCAGGATCTCCTTCTGGCCAATCGTGGTTTCCCCGATGGCGACACGGTGCTCGTTCATCGCGGGGTATCCGACGTGGAAGTAGCCGTAGGTCTCAGCGGCCTGAGGGATCTCCCCCACTTTGACCCAGCCACCCGGCTCCTCGCCGACGATGTTACGGTAGACGTCCATGTTGGTCCCTGCGGGGTACTTCTGGCCGGGGATGAAGCGGATCTGCGCGTCGTAGTAGGCCCCGTCCGCCGTATGACAGGTCATGACGGACCCGTCGATGGACGCATCCTTGCCGACCACCACGTCGGTACAGGCCAGTGCAGCGGAAAACGACAGCAAACACAACGCCAAACACAGAAACGTGCGGAACAAACTACGTCTGGAACGAAACATGCCAAAGATCTCCTTTCCTGAGTTATACGGTTGAAAAGAAAATGAACGCCGCCGGGAGCCGGTCGGTCCGACCGCCCTCCATTCGAGTCTCTCGACCCCCTTTATTATATCAATTATATCAGCTTTGTTCTGAAACTTCATATTCTCTAAGGAAGCGCTGAATGAGGAGAAAGAATACGTAAGTTTTTTCTCGTTGTGTCGAAATCGTCAGATAATACACAGGCGACTAACAATCTTCGGTCACTCCCCCTCCCAGGTCCAGCGGCGGTGCGTCGCCATGACCAAGGAGAACAGCGCCAACCCGAGGACCGACGCCATGGCGGAGCCGCGCGCGGCAAACTCCGGCCTCCGCTCCTCCCAGCCTATCCCCTCCGCCTCCGCCAGAACGCGCAGGTTCAGGAGGTACAGGACGGGACGGCCCGCCCTCAGGGCCATGCCGATCACCCCGTTTCCGGCGTGCGGCCCCTCCCCCGGTGCGAGCACCCCCGACATGAGGCTCATCGCCGCGGGGTCCGTCCCGATGTTGCCCTCCGACCCGCCGACGCTGACCACCAGCTTAGCAGGGGGCTCCGAACCGTCCCCGCCAATCAGGCGCATCTTGCGGTCAACAGCCTCGTCCAGCGTCGCGTTGCGGAACAGCTCCACATCGTCCAAGCGGGCCGCCTCCGCCAGCAGCGCCCTGGCCTCCTCCGGCATCCCAAAGCCGTTCTCCTCCTCGCCGCCCAGGGTGTAGAAGGCGGGCTTCGCATCGAGCCCAAGGAAACCGCCCCGCCGCAGTATCCCGGCGAGGACGGGCCAGGGAGCCTCCGGGCGGTTGGCCCCCCAGGTGGACGAGCCCAGCGAGACGGCGAGGTCGACGCGCAGCCCGCGCGCCTCCGCCGCGGCCAGCACGGAGTAGAGCAGCCCCGGAAAGGACGACGAGGCCAGGACCGCAATGCGGTCGCCCTCCCTCAGCCCCTGAGCGTCGAACCAGCGCAGGGCCCGGACGGCCCACAGGGGGTCCGTGGCGCATCGCTTGGCCTCCAGGGAGCCGAGTGTGGTCGTCGTCACGCTCCACTCGACGCCAATGAAGCCGCTTCGATACGGGTCGGCCTTGACGTCCAGGGAAATTCCCCCCTGCTCCAACGCGTCCCACAAAAACGCCTGTGCGGACTCCACCTTATGATAAAGTCGGGACTCCTCCGCGTTCAGCGGTGCCCTCTGCGCGGCCCAGAGGGCGCACAGCGCCGCGGTCAGGAGCATGAGCCGCATCGGGCCCCCCGAGCCGAGAAGCGCCCCGAGCCGCCGAAGCCGCCTCATCCCGTCACCCTCCGGATCAAGCCTGCGGCAAGCACCGCCGCAACGGTACAGGACAGCGCGCCGCAGAGGGTCATCGCCGCACCCTGTCGGTCCGCGTCCGCGGCGACGAGTCCCGGCACCACCCAACCGATCCCGAGCGACGGGGGGACGAACGGCGCCAGGGCGAGGCGCACGGCCAGTGCCAGCAGCATGGCGGCCCCCGCCCGCTCGCGCCCGTACAGCCCGAGGAAGCGGGCCAGTAAACCCAACGGAGCGGCAAGGAGGACTCCCAGCAGCAGGGCCAGCCCGACGCGGTGCGGCGAGGCG
>CAJPSE010000029.1 GCA_905373185.1 uncultured Fretibacterium sp. | reverse complement strand
GGCCGGGGCCGGGACGGGCAAGACCTGGGTGCTCTCCAGCCGATACGCGCGCCTGCTCCTGACGGACCCGGAATGCCTGCCGCGCGACATCCTGACCCTCACCTACACGGAGGCGGCGGCCAGCGAGATGCGGGAACGCATCGAACGGCGCGTCCGCGAGCTCCTCTCCACGCCGGGCGCGCCCGTCTCCGTGGAGCGGGTCCGAGAGGTGACGGACGGGTTCGGCGAGGCGTGGATCTCTACCATCCACGCCTTCGCGGCACGGATGATCCGGGAGTCCGGCCTGTCGCTGGATCTGGACCCCCGCGCGTCGGTCGTCAGCAGCCCGCAGGAGGACGCCTTCTGGAACGCGATAGGGGACGCTGTGGAGGGGGCGGACCTCCGCGGAATGGCGAGGCTCAGCAGGAACGCCCGGCTGCGCGCCGCCGCCGCCGCCCTGGACGACGACCGGACGCTCGGCGCGGCCCTGGACCAATGGGACGGCGCGAAGCTCCGCGACCTGGCGCGGGACACGGCGGAGCTGCACGCGTCGCTGGGACACACCTGGGGCCAGATGCTGGACTGGGCCGACGCCGCCCCGAGCTCCGACGATCCCCTGGTGCGCGCGGCCTCCGCGGCCGTGACGGAGCTCCTGCGCCCGCGCTGGCTCTCGGCCTGGGAGCTCTGGGGCTCGGTGTTCCACACCCTGGCGGGCGAGCTTGCCGATAAGGCGCATAAGGACCGCGCGGAGGGCAAGGTCGAGAGCCCCGCCGCGCTGCTCGCCGACTGCGCGGAGCTCTGGATGCCGCGGATGGAGGCGGCGGAATGGGGCAGCAGTGCAAGGGAGCCCGACGACGAGGCCCTGCGCCTCTTCACGCTGGAGGTCCTGAGCGCCGTTCGGAACCTCAGGGGAGCCACGGGAAAGCTCTTCGGCGCCATCCGGGACATCCTGGGGACGACGGTGGGCGATTGGCGCAAGGAACAGGAGCGGAGCGGGCTTCCCGTCCTCTCCGGCCCGGCCCCGGAGGAGCCCCTCGCGGAGCCGGAACGCCGCCTGCGCGCCACGCTCCTCCGTTTCTGCGGGACGGCCTGGGGCCTGTGGGACGAGATGAAGCGGCGGAGAGGGCTCCTGTCGTTCTCCGACATGATCCTCCACGCCCGGGGCGCGGCGGAGAGGGCGCGTGCCTCCAGGGAGTTCCGCCACGTCCTGGTGGACGAGTTCCAGGATACGGACCCCCTCCAGTTCTCCCTGCTGGAGTCCCTGAGGGAGCGCGGAGGCGCGGGGCTCTTCGCCGTCGGGGACCCCAAACAGTCCATCTACCGATTCCGGCACGCGGACCCGGCGCTCTTCGCCGGGACCATCGCACAGGCGGACGAGCGGATCGAGCTGGACGTGAGCTTCCGGACCCGCGGCCCCCTCCTGAGGCGGATCAACGGCCTGTTCGCCCATATCTGGAGCTCCGGGCTCGGCTCCTCCGCCGGGCTGAGGGGGCTGGCCTACGAGCCGCTCGTCCCGGTCGAGGCCCCATCGGCGCGCAGCGGGGGGACCCTCGCCCCCTTTTCGGTCCTGCTCGCCGTCCGATCCGGCCGCGGCGAGGCGGACGCCCGGGAGCGCCTGGCCTCGGCGCTCGCCGCACGCATCGGGGACGCCGTCCGCTCCGGCCGCACCGTGTGGGACAAGGCGGAGCGGAGGCTTCGGCCCGCACGCTGGCGGGACTTTGCGGTGCTGCTCCGGAATCGGAACCATCACGGCCTTCTGGAGCGCACATTCGCGGCGGAGGGGATCCCCGTTCGGCTGGACCGAAGCACGGAATACTTTGCCCGTGGCGAGGTGGGCGACGTCATCGCACTGCTGCGCGCGGCCGCGGACCCCGGGGACGAGACGGCCCTGTCGGGCTGGCTGCTCTCGCCCTTCTCGGGGGTTCCGAGGGAGGAGGCGCTCAACCTCCTCGAGGAACGCGCCGCCGAGCTCCGAGCGGGACGGGGGGGGCCGCTGTCCGATCTGCTGCGCGAGCGCATCCCCGAGGCGTTCGAGCGGCTCGTCCGCCTCGAACTGCTGGGACGTCACCAGGGGCCCGCGGCCCTGCTGGAGGGCTTCATCCGGGACCGCCGCTGGCTCTCGCGGTATGCCCCGCGCCATCGGCTCCGTGCGCTCCGAAACGTCCGGCGCGCGCACTCCCTGGCCCGCTCCTATCAGCGGGGACTCGCCGTCAGCCTGGCCGGCTGCGCACGGTGGATGGAGCGTGCCCTGAGGGACGGCGCCCGCATGGAGGAGCCGCACTGGATGGACCCGGACGCCGACGCCGTCCTCATCGCCACGGTCCACGCATCCAAGGGGCTGGAGTACCCCGCCGTCGCCGTGTTCGACACCGCGCGGCGCAACGCCTCCTCCTCGCTCTGTCCGTCCAGGACGCTGGGGTTGGCCTTCTCCGGACTTCCCGACGCCCTGGCCGATATTTCGGGCGCCCCGGGCAAAAACACGGAGACGGACGGGCCGGAGGCACAGGAGGTGCAGAAAAACCCCGAGCCCCGCACGATGCTCTGGGAGCGGCTGCTCTCCTCTCAGGGCGAGCTGGAGGAGGACATGCGCCTCTTCTACGTCGCCTGCACCCGGGCGCAGGACGCCCTGTGCCTCTGCGGGTTCGTCGGGGAGGACAAGGACGGGAACCGCACCCTGCCGCGGGACCGCTGGACGCCCCTCGCCCTCTCCTGGCTGGCCGGGGAGGAGGGCTGCGATTGGCAGGAGCTGGGCCGGCCCGAGGTGCGGTACGCGGACGAGGACGGCGAGGGCCCGAATGTTTCCCCGGGCGGGCCGGACCATGAGGCCCTGGAAAGGGCGGAAATCAAGGTAGAAATCGGGGCGGAGCCCGGAGCCGAGGCATCCGGCGATATCACGAACGTTCCCCTCGTGCCGGTCCCGGCGCCGAGCCTAGACGGGGTGACGCTGGCCTCGTTCTCGGCGACGTCGTTCGCCCTGTTCGAGTGGTGCCCGCTGGCCTGGCGGCGCCGCTACCGGCAGGGCCTGGACCTTCGCTGGGAGATCCCCGACGAGGCGGTGGGTGGAACGGGGGATGCGGAGAGCGCAGGCGGCGCGGACCTGGGGACTCTGGCCCACTGGATTCTGGCGCGCTGGCCCTCCGACCGCCCGATGCCGGGGGAGCGGGACTCCCTGTCCTGGTGGCTCTCGGACCCGCGCGTCCCGAAGCGTCTGCCCGCGAATCTCCGGGAGATCTGGCGCGACCCCGGGTCCCGGGAGGCCCTGGCCGACTGGCTCCACCGGTTCGAGGACTCCGAGGCGGGGGAGGAGATCGTCGGGGCCCTGAGGACGGGGCGTGTGCGGCGGGAAGCGGGCTTCCGCGTGCGGGTCGGCGGGTCGGGCCTGCCCCTGGTCGGCGCCATGGACGTGGTCTGGCGCTCCACGGGAGCGGCCGGGCTCTGGCACGTCCGGGACTACAAGATCACCCTCCCGTCGGGGGCCCCGGACGAGCTCTACCGGGCCCAGCTGGCCTTCTACGCGCTGGCGGTCCGGGAGCTCGCCGAACGGGCCTCGGAAAAGGATGCGGAAGGAGAAAAAACGGGACCCACGAAGCAAAAATTCGAGGCGGTGGACGTCGGGCTGATCTTTCTGCGCGAGGGGGGGCTCATCGGGAGCCGCCGTTCCTTTCCGCGGGACTTCGAATGGGACGGATTGAGGGCGCGGGTGCTGGAGGCGGCGCGGGGCGCCGCGCTGGGGGACTGGCCGGCCCGGACCGATCGGTGCCGGGAGTGTCCATGGGCCGGGAACTGTCCGGGGCGGCGCCGGGGGCGGGCGCCGCACGCCTCGGGATGAAAACGAGGACCGGGCGAGCCGCCCGGCCCTCGAAGGCGAATGGCGGGGCGGTCTCCGTTACCGCTTCCCCGCGGGGTGGAACTCCTCCAGCTTCCGCAGCAAAATCCAGGTCACGACCCCGGAGATGACGATCTTGGGCGCGAGGAACGATCCGTTGTAGACGGCGGAGTAGACCCAGGGGTTCGTCCCCTTGGGGGCATAGCTGGCGAAGAAGATGACGCCGGAGAGGACATGGCAGGAGAATTGCACGAGCGCCGCCAGGACCAGGCCCACCAGCCTCTGACGCGGCAGCAGCGCCGCCAGCCCCATGGCGCCATAGGCCGCGGGGTAGTCCAGGATCGCCTGGACGGGATGCACGACATACCCGCCCAACAGCAGGTTCATCACGCCCGCGAGTACCCCCGCGCCACAGCCCCAGTACAGCCCCCTCCGCCAGGCGAACAGGATCAGCGGGACCAATTCCAGGTTGACGGATCCCCCCTGAGGCATACGGAACAGCCGGAGGTAGGACAACACGATAGAGAGGGCGATGCACAGGGCGCCCTCCACCAGAACCACGGTACGCGACGAACGAACTTGTTCCGACATGACGAAACGACCTCCCCGGACAGGATAACGAAGAACCCAAAAAGATAACGGCGACATCCGGGAGAGAAATTGGGCGGGAACGGGAATCCGAACGGAACGATGGATGAGGACGAACGTCTTCCTACACGAACATCTTCCTACGCCGGCATTATCCGGTTCAGGTTCCAGGGTCGAGGCCGAATTCGGCCCCCTCTCAGCGGCAAGCTCCCCCGATGTGCCACCTATGGTGACACTTGAGGCGGCGTTTGTCAAGAGGTCCGGCGTCTTCAAACCGCAGGCAAGGCCCTGGGGCTTCGCCCCAGACCCCACCAGAGGACTTGTCCTCTGGACACCTGTAATAGACAAGGGAACTCTCCCCACAGCGGGTGTAGGCAAGATTCCACGATTTTTAACCTGCGGATTTGGGCGCCTCGTGCTGTGCGTCAGCGCCGGATCGGGCCGAAATGCTCCGTCAGGAATCGGTCGAGGGCCGGAACGTAGATCGCCCGGGACTGCAGGAAGCCTCCGTTGTGGCTGCCCCGAATTTCCACGAATGCCTTCTCGCCGGCCACGGCCTCGTAAAGCCGTCTTCCCTCGCGAAAGGGGACGATGCCGTCGTCCGGGCTGTGAATGCACAGGGTGGGGACGGTCAGGCGTTCGGCCGCCTCTCGGGAGTTCCAGATGTCCCCGACCACCCCCCGCAGGAGCGGGGCCATAAAGTCCAGGTTCAGGACTCCGAACGGGGAGGCGAAGGTGGATTCCAGGATGAGCGCGCGGGGCTTGACGCTGCGCGTGAGTTCCAGCGCGACGGCGCCGCCGAGCGAGCGGCCGAAGAGCACGATGTCGCCGGAGGCCACCCCCCTGTCCTGCAGCCAGTTCCACGCCGCGCGCGCGTCCCGGGCGATGCCCTCCGGACTTGGCGAGCCCTCGCTTCGTCCGTAGCCCCGATAGTCGAAGACGAAGGAGGACAGCCCCAGGTCGTGAAAGATGCGGAGGGACTCCACGCGCCAGGAGAGGTTTCCCCCGTTGCCGTGGCAGAAGAGCAGCGTCGCCCGGGCGTTCTCGGCCGGGACGTACCAGGCGTGCAGACGGACGCCGTCGTCCGCCGTCAGGGCAACGTCCTCGTAGCGGAGCCCCGCATCCGCGGGCGTCGCGGTGATCTCCCTCGTGGGGTGGAAGGCCAGGGACGGCAGCAGGAAACGCGCTGCGGCCATGAGGACAACGAGCGTCCCCAGCAACAGAAGGGACGCCTGGAGCAAATACAGCAGAAATCTGGACATGGTCCGTACCTCCCTCTACCGCCTGTTAGGCGTCCGGCTGTGACGGGATGCCCTCCCTCCGAGGCGAACGGCGATCACGGCGCCAGATGCCCGCGCATCCAGTCCGCCAGAGGGTTGCCCCTGCGCAGCAGCCTGCCATCCTTGGAGACGAAGGCGTGGCGCGTCCAGCCCTCCGCCGCCAGCTTCCCGTCGGCGGCGCGGAACACGCGGCACCGGAACGTGACGCTGACGTTCGTGACCTCGGAGATGTGGGTCTCGATCTCGATCTCGTCGTCGTAGAACAGGGACGACTTGTAGCGGCAGCCGACCTCGACCACGGGCAGGAGGATGCCCTCCGCCTCCCAGTCCCGATACGTCCTTCCATACGAACGGCAGAGTTCCGTCCGTCCCATCTCGAACCAGTCCAGATAGCGGCCGTAATAGGCCACGCCCATCTGATCCGTCTCGCCGTAGCGCACACGCGTCCGGCATACGAACCCCTGCGGTGAGTCCACGCTGTCAACCTCCTCGTCCGATGTTCATTGCGTTTCCTCGTCATTGTAGAGGTTTGGATGGAGGGCTTCAAGGGCATGACGGCGGAGACGGCTGGACCGGAACCGGCGGAAAGGCGGATGGTGTATAATTTCAAGAACGTGCGGAGGACTGGCCGAGCGGTCGAAGGCGGCTGACTTGAAATCAGTTGGGGTGCAAGCCCCCAGGGGTTCGAATCCTCTGTCCTCCGCCATCGCATTTTTCACGTACGTCCAAGATTGTCCAAAAAGCCCGCTGTCAAGCGGGTTTTTCTTTTGCCTTCACTCCATGAAAGTCCACCCCGATATGCTACAATCCAGACACAAACGGCCCACAATTTGGCCCACAGGCCACAGAGGCCCCTACTTTGTGGGCCACTTCGTAAGGCTTGAGGCCATCTGGTTTTATACCGTGGGGAAGCCCATCCGCTCGCCTTGTGGGGCAGGCTGTGGGCCAAGGAGCAAACTGTGGGCCACTTCGTGACCGAATTGTGGGCCGGGCTCCCTGTATTGTGGGCCAAGGGAGGGAGTGAAGGCGGTGCTGACGGATGTTGCGATACACAATAAGCAGATGACCGGCAAGCGTAGCGCGCCGAGTCAGTCGCTTAGGAGCTTTATCAGGCCAAGCCGACCGACAAGCGCTATTCGCTTTACGATACCGGCGGCTTGTTCTTGGAGGTCATGCCGACCGGCAAGAAGTTCTGGCGTTTGCGCTACTCCGAGGACGGCGCGCGGCGGAAGCTGACCTTGGGGCAGTATCCCGCTGTGCCCCTGAGTGAGGCGAGGGCCAAGCGCGACGAATTGAGGGAGGCCAAGGCCAGGGGGATAGCCCCTCATGAGGCCCTCAATCCGGCCAAGAAGCCCACGTTTTCGGATGTAGCCTTGGAATGGTTTGGGAAGCACGTCGAGCCGGTTCGGACTGCGGGCCATGCCCAGACGGTGCGGTATCGGCTGGAGGCATTCCTATTTCCGCCCCTGGGGGAGCGTCCGCTTGACGAGATCAAGGCTCCCGAGCTGCTGTCCGTCCTGCGGCCTGTCGAGGAGAGCGGGCGCGTGGAGACGGCGCGGCGCATCAAGCAGATTTTTGGGCAGGTGGCACGCTACGGCGTCGCGACGGGGGCCTGCGAGTCCGATGTCTCCTCCGCCCTCAGGGGGGCTCTGGCCCCCAAGAAGCCGCAGCACTTCTCGGCGCTTACCAGGGTGGAGGACATCGAGAGGCTCCTGCTGAGCATGGCCGCCTATCAGGGGTCGCCCGTCGTGCGCTGCGCCCTGTGGTTCAGCCTCTACACCCTGGGACGACCCGGCGAGGTGCGGCGGGCGGAGTGGAGCGAAATCGACCTCGAGAGGTCGGTCTGGGAGATCCCCGAGGAGAAGATGAAGAAGCGCCGCCCTCATGCGATTCCCCTGAGCCGTCAGGCGGTCGCCCTCTTGGCGGAGCTCCGGCCCCTGACGGGACACTGGCGATACGTCTTTCCCTCGGCGCGGAACGACGGCCGCCCCATGTCGGAGAACGCCGTCCGTGTCGCCCTGCGGTCGATGGGGTTCTCCAACGAGGAGATGACGGCCCACGGGTTCCGCTCTCTGGGGAGTACGGCGCTCAATACCCTGGGCTACCGTGCGGACGTGATCGAGGCAGCCTTGGCCCATATCCAGGGCGGAGTCCGGGGCGTCTACAATCGCTCCGACTACTGGGAGGAACGCCGGACCATGATGCAGGAATGGGCCGACTGGCTGGACGGTCTCCTGACGTCCGGGGATAGCCCTCCTTGACCGTCCGTAGAAATGCGGAAATAAAATAGGTATCCTTTTTCCTGAATCCATAAACGTCCATGATTGTCCAAGCTGGGGTTGACTTGCGGGGGGATGGGTTTGTATCATGGTGGATACGGGTACCCCCAAAAAGTCAGTTCTGGAGAGAATCCGATAACGCTACTTTATGAGAGGAGGTGAGAAAATGAACATTTCCAGGAATGTTGTCACCGAACAAGAACAGAGAGAACTTATTGAGCTTGCTCGGAGATACCATGTGTTAAAGGGCTTGGAGGTTACAGACGAAGCGCTCAAGGAGACTTTTCGGCAGTGGCGGGACTATGCAGGTATTTTTTTTGACGGAAGTCTTTGGGAATATGTGCAAAAAAAAGTGGAAGAGGCTGAATTTCTGGCGAAGATAGATGCCGAAGCCTTAACCTGTGAGGGAAGGCGTCGTGCCATAGCGTTGTGTTTAGGGGAACCTTCAGAAGATTATACAGACCCGCTCAGTGTTTTGGGTTTGTACCAAGAAGATTTGCGCTGGCTTCAAGTCAGAACAGGAGAGGAAGATAATGAGCTAATAAAAGATTTTGAATCGCTCCAATCAGCCGCAATTCAGATACTTTGCGGGGGCCTAATGTCGCAGTCTCGGGGAGAACAGGATCAGGTAAACAAACTTGAAAGGAAATTTGATTTAATACTTGCCAAAGCTCACCAACTTATGCTTAAAGAGAAGCAGCGACTCGAAAGAAAGCTCCTGATTATGCACATCAAAGCGCGAAAGCCTGTGATCTTCCGTCCCTACCTCAAGGCTCGCACGCCCTCTTTCCGTCGTCCCCGCGCTCCCCGGCGTTCCAGCCGCTCCGCAGCGGTTGCCTCCAGAGGTGGAGGCGATGACGGCGGAGGAGGCGACCCAGACCAATCCGCCCCCCCCAGGCCAAGGCTGCTCCCAGTCCTTGGCATAGTAACGCTATCCCTTCTCCACTCCCATAACTCAAAGGCCCCGTGGCGGCGTCGCCGTCCCGGCACTTGTCGCATGGCCCGTTATCTTCGGCCTGTTCCGAGGAGCCGTCACGGCTGTCTCGGCCCTCCTTGAGCTCTCTTGCATAAAGCGCGTGGGCTGATGTTTCACGTTTTTTGACCTTTTCAAGGAGGTTTCGAGATGGCAATGAATGAAAATGGCGTGATTGACGAGCGTTTTTTGACCTTGGGCGAAGTTCTGTCCAGATATGGCGTCAAGCGCGCTACGGTTTATAACTGGGAAAAGCTGGGGCGTTTTCCGGCGAGGTGCAAACTGGGACGGGCTACCCGTTGGCGGTTGTCGGATCTTTTGGGCTGGGAGCGGTCCCTCCCTCGCGGGGGAGCCCCCAGGGAGTCCGTCCGAGGGTAAGCCCATGTTTTGGCACAGAAAAGGCGCGGTCGTCAGACTCGACCGCGCCCCAGGAAAGAAATATCGACTCCTGCCAAGGATAGCGCATTTTCCCGCGTCCTGCAAGGGGCCGGGTTCTGTCGCGCGCGATAGGGGGTGCTTCTTATGACCCCTTACCCCGAACTTCCGCAGGAGCAAGAGCCGAGCGACATTCCCTTTGACGAAGTGTCCCCTCCTCCAAATGCTCTCACGAACAAAAAGCGGGCGAAGGGGAAAAAAGCTCGATACGCCAAGTTGTCGGTTGAGCTCTGGGATAACCCTGACTTTTGCAAGCTGGATGCGGAGGCAAAATACCTGTATACGGCTCTGCATTTTGGGAGAAGCTCAAACATGTCTGGCCTTTTCCCCGTGACGCGGCGGATGCTCAAGGACTTTGGCCTCAGTAAGGAGCGATATGAGAGGGCCTTGTTGGAGCTCGAAGAAACCGAGCTCGTGTCGGTTGAACGATACCCCGATGACGACGATATGATTTTTGTCCCCGCCATACTTCGTCAGGACTTCGACAGTCCCCCGCAAGCTATCGGGGCCTTAAGGGCCTCCAACGCATTTTTCTACAGCGAGCTACGAGATGATTTTATGTCCGAGTGGGAGCGTCTCGTGACCGAACGTTTTGCGGATCGACTCGACGACGCGATCACAATTGATGGTCGGGAGACTACGATGCGGGAGATTTTCAAGGAAGCCCGGTAAGGGGGGAGGGTCCCTGGGAGGGTCCCCCCCACCCTCTCTCAGAGGGTCTCTGGGAGAGTCCCTGAGCCCAGTAAACAGTAAACAGTAATACAGGGGACAGGGAGTAGGGAGCAGGATTCAGCATACAGGGTCTCGCAAAAACGCCCTTGAGATTTTTTCCTCGAAGCCAAAGGGACAAAACCCCCTTTGAGGAGAGGACTGTTGATGGCGTAAAAAGCCAGCGAATGACTAGGTTAAAGCCTGATATAGCTGTGGCTATGGCATGACGCTGGCTGACCCCCGGGGGTACCCTGGGCAGACCCTGGGCAGACCCCGGGGGTGGGCCTGGGGTATCCCGATTCCTTGGCCGGTGTGCGGCGGTTTGCAGTAGCCCCTTGCCTCCTTGGCCGGGGTCGTAATCCGTTTACGCCCCTTGGCCGGAGGGGCGTCGGCTTTTTCTACCTCCCCCGGCCAAGGGGAACATGGCCCCTTTTGAGCCGGGTCGCCCGGGGGATGGGGTAAGATTTGTTTACCTCATCCCTGGGGCTTCCTCCCTGTGGCCACGGTGAGGAACGGCCCAAGGGGACCTGACCTCAGAGTTTCTGAGGTCAGGTGGTACCGTCTCCTCAATTTTGAGGGCTGGACTTTTTGCGGCTGAAATTTCAGCCACGAACTTTATCAAAGTGAAGTGCCTTCATTGGAGGGGATTCGATGCTCAAGGATAATCCGGCCTTTCGGCGTGCCGAGGGGTATCTATACGGCTACAAGGCAAACGTCGCCAGGCTGGAGGTACTGAGAACCGACTTGAAGGTTCTGGATGCCCTATCCTCGGTCGGGGCGCAACGGTACGACGCGCCGCCCTCGGAGGGGGGCGCCGATCCCGTCTCCGCTCGCCTGGAACGCATCGAGAAAGTAGAGGCGGATATCTTGCACCTGGAGCGTTGGACACGCCCGATAGAGCGCCTCATGGAGGACCTGGGGAGTCCTTTCGTTCTGGAGGGCTCGGTCAAGCGGGAGCTCCTGGCGATCCTGAAGCTGCACTACCTGGGCGGCAACACCTGGGGCAGGACGGCGGACGAGTTGAGCCTGGGACGGACGACGTTCTTCCAACGCAAGAAGGAGCTCGTTCAGACAGCGGCCCGGTACCTGGGGCTTTAGCGAATCGGATTTTATTCAGGCGGGACTATAAAAGCCCCGCGTCCGCCGAACAGTCGAGGGGCTCCGGGCTTTTCAGCCCCCCTTCCTGTGGTTACGGAGGGAGTACCCCTGAACGTCGTTCCCGGCCCGTTACTATCGCGTTACCGTAACGTATACGCAGGGGCTCAAGGACATCCGGCGGGCGTCCCCTGCCCGTCACGTGGAGCATCCGTGCCATGTCCGGAGGACATACCTCGGGCATTTCTCCGATATCCCCCCACAGCCCCGCGTAGAGCCCACGGAGAGGCACGCCAGGAGCTCCGGAGGTAATCTGATACCTCCGGGAGCTCCGATGATGCTGAGAGGCCTTCCTGTACGTGTCCCAAGAGCAAATCGGCGAAATGCGGGGGCAGGGGGGAGCCGTCCTCCGGGTTCGTACGGCGTACGTACAGCAGGCGTACTCGTTTCGTACGACGTACGTACGTTGTACGCTTATCCCCCGGATAGGGGTATCTCCAGGGGCACACGGGGCAGGAATACCCTATGGATACCCTTTGCCTCCCTGGCCAGGGCCAAGGGGGCGAATCCGATTCGTACCCCATACCAGGGAAGTACCGTAACAAATTCTTACGGTACCTCCGGGAGGTTTTCCATAGCTTTCGGGAAAACCCTCGCTTCAGGAATTTATGAAGCGAGCCCAGAGGCACAACCCGCTCCGGTAATTACTGAGCCAGCACAGTGCAAGCACCAGACTAGCCCAGAAAAGGCACGGTCGAGCCCGGTAATTTCCGGAGCGCCGTCCGGGTCATGCTTGAGGACGAGGAGTGGAGCAAGCTCTACAACTGCCAGATTGCGGTCAAATGCAACGTTGGCGAAGCGTTGGTCCGGAAGATGCGTCCAGAGATTTGTGTAGACAACTCGTTTAAAACGAGTACATCAATTCAGATAATTCGTCAACCAACTCCTACCGAGAACCTGGAGGCAATCATCGCCGAACGCCTTGCCGAGGAGCGCGCCGGGATGGAGGAGACCATCCGGGAGCGTGGTTGGA
>CAJPSE010000028.1 GCA_905373185.1 uncultured Fretibacterium sp. | reverse complement strand
CTTCCTCCTCCCCCTCCCTGGAACCTGCCGAACCTCCCCTTACTCCCTCGGAGGAAGTCTTTCGACCCAGGCCGGACAAACCTGCATCTCCCCCAGCCCAAGAGGATCGGGAGGAGTCCTCCACAGGGGAGGAACTCGCGTTTCGGAAGCAAGAGGGAAAAAAGGACGAAGCGAACCCTCCGACGAATCACGAGACAGATACCCCCTCTGAGGAAGTCAATGGGGAACTTGTACCCCATGCCCCATCTCAGGGGTCCCCTGAGGAGAGGACCGTTTCTTCGGAGCCGCCTCTTCCCACGATGGAGACGGACGCTGTTCCAAAGTCAGCAGACCGTGACACCCAAATTGCCGAACGCCTGCGCCGCGTCACCCAGATGAGGAGGGCGGCGGTGGAGGCCGCGCGTCTCGCGCAGGCCCCTCAGCGCCGGATGAGGCTCACCGTGCTCTGCACCGTCGCGATCCTGGTGCTGGGGACGATCTTCGCCCTGTATCGCTATATCCAGAACAATTCTCAAGGAGCCATCGCCCAGGAGGCACGGGCCCTCTACGAGGAGGAGCGCTATGACGAGGCCATGGCCTCCTATCAGCGGGGCTTCGATCGCTACCCCGATTCCCGGGAGTTCCTATTGGGCCTGGCGCGCTCCTCTGCGAGGGCCGGACAGTCGGACCAGGCACTGACGGCGTGGCGCCTTTACCTCAATCAGATCCTCGAGGAGGAGAAGCCCGACCGAGCTCAGGCACTCTACGAGATCGGCCGCCTTTATGCGCTGAAGAAAGCCCCGGACAAGGCGATAGAACACCTGATCCAGTCCTCGAACCTGGACCCGACCCGCTACGACACATACTTCGTCCTGGGACGCCTGCTAGAGGAGCAGAACAGGCCAGCGGAGGCATTGAACGCCTATCGCCGCGCCCTGGAGCTTCGCCCCTCATCCCAGGAGGCCCTAGATGCCATGAAACGCGTTGCGGGGCTGGTCGTTGACCAGCCGCCCCCGGCACAGGGGCCGGATCGGGAATACGAGAAGCACCTCGAGGTAGGGACCGTGGCCCTGAACCTGAAGCGCTATGACGACGCCCTGTCCCACTTCAATCAGGCTCTGTCGCTCAAAAGCGATGACGAACGGCCCTGGCTGGGGGTCGCGGGCGTTCACCAGGGCAGGGGAAATGATGCCGAGGCCTTGAAGTTTCTGCAGGACGCCCAAAAATTTATCCCCGACAGTGTGACCATCGAGGCGAAGATCAACGAGCTGGAACAGGGGCTGGAACAAAAGGAGAAGGCCGCAGCGACGAAGCGCAGGAGGAAATCCGTTGGTGGGAAGTAGGAAAACAAAGCGGGGAAACACTGATTAAACTAAGTGCGCATACCGGTCCGAGGGGGGCTGGGTCCAAACGACACCAAGGGGGAGACGGCGAATGACAAGGCCGACGCAAAATCCGTTCGAGGCTGCCAAGCTTGAAGCTCACGAGGCCTTGGCGAGTACGGTGACCAGGGCATTGAGCAGGAAGGGCTACGAGGCTGTTTTTGCTCTTACGAAGGAGGATGCTTTGGCGGAGGTGCTGAAGCTGATCCCGGAGGGCGCCGTCGTCGGCATCCCGGGCACGGTGACGATTCGGGAGATCGGGGCCATGGAAAAGCTCGCCGAGCGGGGCTGCACGATCCGCCATCACTGGAACCCGAACCTCACCCCGGAGGAGCGGATGCAGACTTTAATGGATGAGTACTGCGCTGACTACTTCCTCACAAGCGCCAACGCGGTCACCCGGGACGGGATGATCGTGAATATCGACGGCAACGGTAATCGGGTCAGCGCCATGGCCTGGGGGCGAAGCGTCCTGATCTTCGTCATCGGGGTCAACAAGGTCGCGGGCTCGCTGGAGGAAGCCATAAACCGCGCCCGGACCGCAACACCCCCCAACGTCCTCCGGCTGAACGGAGACACGCCCTGTATCCGAACGGGCCATTGCGTCGATTGCGATTCTCCGTCACGTATCTGCCGGGCACTCCTGATCCTGGAGCGCCCGACCATGGGAAGAAGGACGCACGTCATCATGGTGGGGGAGAGCCTGGGGTACTGACCCCGCTCCTTCCCCGCACGAAACCGGGCCATCCGCCCGGCAGAGAGGAAAGACAGGCATCATGCAAAATCGAGACAAGATAGCGCTCATTCTGGCGGGGGGGCAGATCGCCCATCGCAGGGAGGGAAGCGCCAGGGAAAGAATTCCGCTGAAGTGGGAGGAACTGAAGACATTTCTCCCGGAGGAGCTTCACGAGGAGATTTCGCCGCAGGAGTGGAGCTTTCAGCCGCTCTCGCACTATACGCTGCGGATGTGCAGCGATCTCGTCCAGCTGGCCGCCTCCCAGGTCAAGGAGGGGGCTAAGGGCGTCGTCGTGACCTGCGGCACGCAGGCCCTGACGGAGCTGGCCTACTTCGCGGACCTCGTTTGGAGTTTTCCGCAGCCCCTCGTCTTCACGGCGTCCATCTTCAACGCAGGGGTGCCCGGCAGCGAGACAGCCCTGCACCTCGCCCAATCCGTCCAGGCGGCCCTCTCCGAGGCATGCTGGGGACAGGGAGCCATCGTCTGCGTCCAGGACGCGCTCTACGCGGCCGCCGATTTCATCCACTTCTCCAACTACAGCCGCTCCGGCTTTCTCTCCTTCCCCAGCGGCCCGCTGAGCACCTTCTCCGAGCCATCGGGGGACCTGATCCCCCTGAGGTCCCCCAGGCGCAGCAAGGTACTGGACGTCGAGACCGTACCCGCACGCGTCATCGAGATCATCGACGCCTCGCTGGGCGGAGGGGACGTTATCCTGAACGCCCTGCTGGACAAGCGCATCGAGGAGGTGGAGGGGCTCGTTGTCGCCGGGTTCGGCAATGGGGAGGTTCCGCCCTCCTGGGTTCCGCTCCTCCGAAAAATCCTCCGGACCGACATCCCCGTGGTCCTGACCTCCCGTTGCCTCGCCGGATGCATCCAGACCTATACCGATTTCGAGGGCAGCGCCGCGCACCTCCTGGAGATGGGGCTGCTCAGCGGGGGCGGCCTCTCGCCCCTCCAGGCCCGCATCCGCCTCGCCCTTGCCCTGGGCTCCGGCCTCAAGGGCAAGGACCTGAGCGACTACATGCAGGACGCCTGACATGGCCCTAGTCGCCATCATAGGCCGTCCCAACGTCGGCAAGTCCTCCCTGTTCAATCGTCTGATCGGACGCCGGGAGGCCATCGTCGACGACACGCCCGGCGTCACCCGGGACCGCATCTACGGTGAGACGGAGTGGCGCGGCAAATCCTTTTACGCCGTGGACACGGGGGGCATCCTCGGCGAGGAAAGCGCCTTCAGTGCAGGGATCGAGGCCCATGTCAACGAGGCCATATCGGAGTGCGACGCGCTTCTGATGGTCGTCGACGGGCACGTAGGGATCACCGCGGCCGACGAGAGCGTGGCGCACCTGCTGCGCCGCAGCCGAAAGCCCGTCGTGGTGGCCGTCAACAAGATGGACGACCTCAAGCACGAGGTGCACGTCGCGGACGCCTATTCCCTGGGGTTCGAGCACGTGGTGGGGGTCAGCGCCCTCCACAAGCGCAACCTGGAGGACCTGCTGGACCTGCTTGCCGGTCTGCTTCCGGATGAGGAGGAACACCGGGACGAGGACGAGATTCGCCTCGCCATCGTGGGGAGGCCCAACGTGGGTAAGTCCAGCCTGCTGAACCGCCTGGCGGGCGCCGAGCGTTCGCTGGTGAGCCCTTTGGCGGGGACGACGCGCGATCCCGTCGATACCTCCGTCGTCATGGATGGCCGGCATTTCCGGCTGGTCGACACCGCGGGCCTGCGCCGGAGGGGCCGCATGGACAGCGCCCTCGAATATTACTCCTTCGTGCGGACCCTGGCTGCCGTGGACCGCTCCGACGTCGCGCTGCTGCTGATGGATGCCTCCGCCCCCTGCACGGATATGGACAAGAAGGCCGCTGCACACGCGGTGGAGAAGGGCAAGGGCCTGATCCTGATCCTGAACAAATGGGACCTCGTCTCCTCCCGGGACCGTCCGGGGGACACGATGACGAAGCGGATACGCGAGGACCTGCCCTTCCTGACCTGGGCGCCGATCCTCTTCACCTCCGCCCTGAACGGGCGGGGCGTCGGCAAGATCGCCCAGGCCGCCGTCAGCGTGTTCGAGAACCGCCGGCGGCGCATCCCGACCAATGTCCTGAACCGGCTGATGCGCGACGTCCTGGCCTTCGATCGCCTCCCCTCCAGCAAGAGGGGCAAATCCCTCAAGATCTACTACTGTCTCCAGTCCGGGGTGGAGCCGCCTGCCTTCGTCTTCTTCGTCAACGACCCCGGCATCGTGGACACGGCCTTCGAGAACCACGTCAAAAAGGAGCTTCGTGCCCTGGAGGACTTCACGGGCTCGCCGCTACGGGTATTTTGGCGTGGCAAGGAGCAGGAAGGATAGGGTCAAGAAGGACAGGTCAAAAAAGTCAAACGCCCGCCCCTTTATTCGAGGGACGGGCGCTTCGTATGGTTATCCGGTCATCTCCCCGACACTGCGGGGGTCCGCTCAGCGGGAACAGCGCAGGGGCAGTTCGAGGCCGTTTCGCCGAAGCAGCACCTCGTCCCCGAGTACCGTCCCGAGGTCCCCATCCGCGGCGACGCGCCCGTCGTACAGCACGATGGCCCGGCTGCACACGTCCAAGGCCATGTCGAGGTCGTGGGTCGCCAGGATGAGGGGCTTGTCCAGCTCCCGAAGCACCTCGATCACCCGGAGGCGGGCCCTCGGGTCCAGGGCCGCGGAGGGCTCGTCCAACACCACGATCTCCGGCCGCATGACCAGGATTCCCGCCAGGGCCGCCATACGCTTCTCCCCGCCCGAGAGGCGATGAGGCGGCCGCTCGGCCAGGTGCCCGACGTTCAGGGACTCCAGCACCTCCAGGGCCCTCGCCTGGGCCTCCTCGACGGGCACCCCGTGCGCCACCGGCCCGAAGGCCACGTCCTCTACGACCTGCGGCATGAAGAGCTGGTCGTCGGGGTCCTGAAAGATCAGGCCGACGGCCTCGCGCAGGCGCTTCAGGTCCTTCCCGACGGGAACGCCCTCCAACGACACCGTCCCCGTCTGCGCGGCGATGCAGCCCGCCAAGTGGAGCATGAGGGTGGACTTTCCCGATCCGTTGGGGCCCACCAGCGCGAGCTTCTCCCCCCTCCCCAGAGCGAAGGAGACGCCGTTCAGGGCACGGTGCCCGTCGGGGTAGGCGTAGCAAAGGCCGCAGACCTCCAGAGGCGCTGCTGCGGAAACGGCCGCCTCATCCGGTCCCACCGGGGACGGCACGCTGCGGACCACGTCCTGACTTTTTGAATTCCGGCTCATCTCCCGACTCATCCTCAGAGCCTCCAGACGAGGGAAAACGACAGGATGACCGCGATGTTCAGGCCAAACAACAGACAGAACAGGGCGTCCCGCCCCCGCCAGCACAGAGGCCGGCCCTGGCAGAACCCCGCCATTCCCCCGCGGCACCGGATCGCGAGCATCATCCGCTCCGAACGCTCCGAACCGTGCACCAGCGTCGTCCCGAGCATGCAGGCGAAGGTCCGGCACATCGGGATTCCCTTCAAGTCGGGTCCCCGAAGCTGCACGGCCCGCACCATCGTCCCCGCCCGCTCCGCCAGGATGAAGATGCAGCGCGTGGAGAGCAGCAGGAGGATCCGCAATTTCTCGGGGACGCCCAGGCGGGCCAGGACGCCATCCACCCTCCCTACGCCCAATGAGAGAATCATTCGGCTCAGCAGGACCGAGATCAGGTTCAGCTTGAGCAAAATGAGAGCGGCAAACCTCAGCCCCGCCGCGGAGAAGGGCCCCCAGAAGCGCTCACCGGGATAGGTCAGCATCAGGAGCAGGGCTATGAAGGCCCCAACAGCATTCAAGTGCAGCAGCTCCCTCGCCAGCGGACCGGGCTCGCCCAGGAAGAACAGGACCAGCACGATCGGCACGCCGCAGAACAGAGCCGGAAACGACCGCACGGAGGCCAGGACGAAGGCCAGGACGAAGGCGCAGAGCACACGCCCCCGCGGGTCGAAGCGGTCCAGCCCCGTCGGCGTGGCCTCGGCCCGAAGGCCGCCCGTATCGAGCTGCATTCCCCGCTATCGCTCCACGCCCATCAGGAGGTCCGGGGCGGCGCGCTTCATATAGGCGACCATGAAGGCGGTGATGGCCCCCTCGACCAGGGCGAAGGGGATATGGGCGAGGAAGACGGTGTTGGCGATGACCGACAGGTTGGTGTCCGTTCCACGCAGGAATATCTCCACCCCCAGGGCGCAGAGCATGACGGCCAGGAAACCGGCCAGGAAAGCGAGCACGAATGCCGCCTTCCCGCTGCTCCTGCGGATCGGGGCGGCGAACAGCAGATAGGCGGCGAGCGCGGGGACCGCGACGTCCACCGTGTTCACCCCCAGAACGACAAGCCCTCCGAACTGGAACAACAGTGCCTGGAGGACCAGGGCGACCATCACGGCAGGGAAGGCCGACCACCCCAAGACCAACCCCATTGGAGCGATGAGGGAGAGGTGGGTCGAGCTCGGAGGGATCGGAACGTTGATCAGGGAGGCCAGGAAGAACGCCGACGAGAAGAACGCGACGCGCACGATCTTGTCAGCATCGAGCTTCTTTAGCCCGATGGCCGTCCCGACCCCGGCGATGGCCCATCCCGCGGTCAGCATCTGAGAGGAGAGCATACCCTCGCTGATATGCATGGGCCCTACACCGTCCTTCTGCGGCGGAACAGGAGGACGAACGCCGCGATGTTGAAGAGCAGGCTGACGCCCAGCCCGGCCCGGAGGTAGAGATCCAGGCCCTCGGGGGCCGCCTTCTTCTCCTGGACGATTCCGCCTGCCGCCCCTCCCGACATGAACTCCTGGGTCACGTCGATCTCCGCCTCGGCCCTGTGCCCGTCGTCGTCGTTGACGACGACCCGCCACTTTCCGGGTTTGTCTGGGACGAAGGCAAAACGCCCGCCCGCATCGGTCCGACCGGACTGATAGGCGATCTTCTCGTCGGACGGGGAAAAGACCTCGGCCTTGAGGTAGCTCATCAGCTCCCCCGTGGAGTAGAAGAAATCCAGCGCGACCGGCCGCAGGTCGGACTCCTGGTAGCCCACGCCGTGGGCCGACGCCATTCCCGCGAAAAGGCCCAGGCCGGCGGCGACCGCCAGCCCGAGCACAGCCATTCTGAGACGACTCGGTATCTCACTCACTCCCATCTCACTCCACTTCTTACTTCACTTCAAAGATCAGGAAGGCCTTGCGCGTGAGGGAGTCGTACTCGCCCTCCTTGCCCGGCAGGTCCGTCTTCATGGCGCGCACGCCCCAGAGCCCCGGCGCCGTGATCTTGATATGGGCGACGCCCTGGGCCGCCTCGGAGGCGTAGGCGTAGGTGTTCTCGTACGGCGCAAAGCCGTCGTACGTCGCCCACACGGGGCCGGAATAGGGTTTTCCGTCCACCAGGATCTTGACGTCGAAAAACTCGCCCACCTTCGCGTCCGCGGGGTTCGTCATCGGGACGATCTCCAGGGGCTGCCCCGTCTCCACGGAGAAGTTCTTGTCGTCCTTCGAGGCGTTGACGATGGCCTTGACGAACTTGTCGTTCTTAGTGGCCTTCATGACCTTCAGTCCCTGGGCCTCCAGGTCCTTGCGGGTCCCGGACTTGCCACCCTCGTTCGTCGTGCACCAGACGCCTCCGTCCTTGTTGGCGAGGATCACCATGGAGCCACCGTCCGCCGCCGGCACCGTGAAGTCGATGCAGAGATTTTTCTCGTTCGGCTCCAGCTTGGCCTCCTCCAACTTGCCGTCCTTGAAGACGCCCGCCTTGATACGCTCGGCGTTCTCCACCTCCTCCGGGACGATGAACTTGTGGCCCGAATGGATCTCGACCGCAAGCGTACCGCCCTTTTCCACATCCATCTTCTGCGGCTTCATCACCAGCTCGTGCGCGAAAGCCGCCGTCGAGAGCCCCATTGCCAAAAGTGCCGCCGATACGATACGTCCGTACTTCATGATACCCATCCTCCTCGATGATCTCGTCCCGATTCCAACACCCGGCGCACCCCACGGCGCACCACCCCATAGAAAAGCGCGAAGCCTACAAAAACACGCAGATACAAAAAAACTCGCCGCGAGAGACACGACGAGGGTACATACCAACACTCGCTCCGTCTCCATCGCTCGTGGATAGGATACCTCTCTCGTCCGCCGGGCATTCCGGCTTTACGGCGGCGGGACCGCGCGGGATTTGCACCCTGCTTCCCCCAACGGACGAGGCGCTATACAAAATATGATAAAATTTCTTCGTATTTACTTTTATGATTATAACACCACCTTCGTACATTGTATATCAAAGCAACACAAGGGATCTGCAAAGGGAGGATCGGACATAAATAGGAGTTGAAAGCTCGTTAAACGGGAATTAGTCAAGAGTATCGTGATCCTCATCTTGGACCATAGTCAAGAAAAAGGACAGGAAAAGTGAAGGGATCATGATAGGGGTATGGTCTGTTTTTTTAAACACGACCTCCTTTTCGTCGGGTATAGTGGACCCCATGTCAAGGACCCCAAAGAGGAGAATAAGGTTTAGGTCAAAGTTCAAGAAATTAGGCGCTTTTCATGCATGGTACGCGGGGTTATCCTTCCGGGTAAAGCCGTGTGCGAACGCTCCCCGTTATAAAATCCAAATCACCACTTCAGCCCTTCCTACAATTCGGGCACATTCTCATGCTCGTTCGCCTTCACGCAGAATCCGCTGTCCGAGGTGTTCGACAACTCCCATGACAGCACATAACGGCTGTACCAGTCCATTACCGCAATTTTAACCTATTCTTATTTAACCTATTCTTAACCTTCTTGCTATAGTTGTTGCACTTCTTCGACAGCCTGAAACCCCGCTCATGAGCGGGGTTTATTTTTATGAGTTCCAGCTCTTTTCTCTGTTTTCCCAAGAAGAGCTTGAACAGGCCTACGAGCCGCCCTTTTCGGTGAAGGCCTTTGGGGATACTCCGACGATTTCGCTAAAGGCACACGGATATCACGCCGAGGACGCCCTGAGCGCACGCCTCCCCTTCCGCGACTGGACCCCCCAGAGCAAAGCGAGCACGAGGAACCCCGCCAGGTCCGATTTCCATCCTGGGATCATCAGCCCCAGGGCCCCGGCCAGGGCGAGGATGCGCAGATACGGGGAGATCGGCGCCCTGAAGAACCCTATCGTCGACATCCCCAACAGAAAGACGCCTATCAACGCGGTGGTCACGGCGAGGGTGAAGGGCAGGAGCTCGAAGTCCACCAGGACGAGCATGGGGTTGAACACGTAGATATAGGGGACCAGGAAGCCCGCCAGGGCCAGCTTCGTAGCCGTCATCCCCGTCTTGAAGGCATCCGCACGGGCGATGCCCGCCCCCGCATAGGCCGCCAGGGCGACGGGCGGCGTGAGGTCCGCCGCGATGCCGAAGTAGAGCACAAACATATAAGCCGCCATGCGGGGAACACCCAGCTGGATCAGGGCCGGCGCCGCCATGGTGCTCGTCACGATGAAGTTGGCCGTCGTCGGAAGCCCCATGCCCAGAAAGATCGAGGCAATCATGGTGAAGATCAGGGTCAGCAGCAGGCTGCCGCCCGCCAGGGTAACGATGGCGTGGGCCAGCTTCAGCCCCAATCCCGTCAGAGTCGCCGTCCCGATGATCAGCCCCACCGTCGCACAGGCACAGGCCACCCCCAAGGAGCTGCGAGCGCCGTTCTCCAACCCCGCCAAAAGCTTGGCCGGAGTCAGCCACGTGTCGCGTCTGAGATAGGAAACGGCGACGGTCAGGAGGATTCCCACGAAAGCCGATTTCAAAGGGGTGTACCCTGCAACCAGAAGGCAAATGATGAGCAACAAAGGGATCAGCAGGTGTCCGCGTTCCAAAAGGAGCGTCCACAGGCGCGGCAAGCGGTCCTGGGACAGCCCCTCGAGCCCCAGGCGCGTGGCCTCGTAGTGCACCTGGACGATGACCGCGATGTAATAGAGAAGTGCGGGGACAACCGCGGCCAACGCCACCTCGACGTAGGATATCCCCATGGTCTGAGCCATGATGAAGGCCGCCGCCCCCATGACGGGCGGCATGATCTGCCCTCCGGTCGAGGCGACGGCCTCCACGGCTCCTGCGAAATGAGGTTGATACCCCACGCTCTTCATCAGGGGGATGGTGAACATCCCAGTGGTGCAGACGTTAGCGACCGAGGAGCCCGAGATCGTGCCCATGATCCCCGAGCTGACGACGGCGACCTTGGCCGGGCCGCCGGCCGACCAGCCGGCCAGCGCCATGGACAGGTCGATGATGTACCTGCCGAGCCCCGTCTGTTCCACGATGGAGCCGAACAGGATGAACATGAAGACGAACGTCGAGGAGACGGCGAGGGGCGTCCCGAACACCCCCTCGGTCCCCAGGTACATGTGGTTGATGATGCGGTAGAAGTTGTACCCGCGGTGCTGGAACAGGGACGGGGCATAGCGCCCGAAGTAGCAGTAGGCGAGGAAAACGATCACGATGACGGGCAGGATGGGGTTGGAGACCCTCCGAGTCGCCTCCAGGACCACGACGATGCCCAGGAGTCCGACGGCCAGGTCCAGGGTGTTCGGCATCCCGGCCCGCTCGAGCATGGGGCCGTAGAACTGAGTGACTATGTAAAGCGTCACGAAGGCCCCTACCGCCGCCCAGAGGTAGTCGTACCAGGGAATGCGGTCCCTCGGGCTCCGGGACGTCGCGGGGTACAGAAGGAAGACCAGGACGAGGACAAAACAAAGGTGAATGGGCCGCTGCCACATCTCCTTGAGCAGGCCGAAGGCCGACGTGTAGAGATGGAACAGGGACATCATCACCGCAATGACGGAGACAATCCTCCCCGTCCAGTCCGACGGGGAACGGAAACGGGACTCGCTGTCGTACCGCCTCTTTATCTCCTCCACATCGATATCGCCGAGGGCGTTGTTCACTATCTGTTCTGCCAAGTACATTCCCTCCTCGGAGGTCCAGTTATTCAAAACCGGGACGGCTCCGTCGATTCATTGCGCACAAAGGATCAGGCGGCGCCCCGGATAAAGCTCGAAAAGCGGCAGTACCTCACCGGAGGGCGGGGTCAGGGTATTTCGTCCAAAACGCGCGTCCCCCACCCTCAGGACGATGGACTCGAAGGCTCGTCCTCCCCCGATGTAACGGTACCAGGGCGGATTGTGCACGAAGCGCCCTCGCGGAGGGGCCTCCGTGGGGAGCCCGGCGTTGGTGGACTGAGTTCGCTCCTCCCAAAGCCACAGCCTTCGACCATCCGCATAATAACGGTCGATCACCGGGCACAGCTGGACGGAGTGAATGTACTCCGTCTCGAAGGACTCGCCGAGGTAAAGGGGAAAGGAACAGAGCACCCTGCCCGTATCGTCACAAAGCGAGACCCGCGGCGTCAGCGCATCCAGGGCCAGGACGAGCGCGCCGCACCACAGGACGAGCCCCCCCCCAAGCGCCCAGCGGGACCTCACCGCAGTTTTTCGAGGACGCGCATCCAGTTGCCCCCCAGCAGCTTGTCCGCTGTTCCGGGCGAGAACTCCCGGCGGACCGCCTCGATGAAGGGTGCCACGTGCCTGTAGGAGGGGAACACGCTGTGGACGCGCTCCTCCTCTGGGAGGGCAAATTCGCAGAGGTCTAGGCCCAACCCCACGTAATCCTCTCCGGCGACCTCGACGATATGCCGGGCGTGGTCGAGCAGCCCCGCATAGCGCGGCCTCCCCTCCGGAATGGGCGGGAGCCTCGGGGCCACGGCCTCGGGAGCCCCCGGCCTGTCGTCCTCACCGGGGTACACGAAATGGACCGTATTGTTTAACCCAATGGCGCCGCCCCGGGAGGCCAGGGCCGCTATCTGCTCGTCCGTCAGGTTGCGGACGACGCCGCAGAGGGCGCGGCAGTTGGAGTGCGAGGCGATCACGGGCCCCTTGAAGAAGCGCAGGACATCGCGGAACCCGACGTCGTTCAGATGGCTGACGTCCACGATCATCCCCAGCCGGTCGGCCTCCCTCAGAAGGGCGACGCCGAAGGACGTCAGGCCGCCGACCGTTCCCTCCTCGAGGGGACGAAAATGGCAGCCGTCCGCCGCCGCGTTTCGGCGGCTCCAGGTAAGCCCAACGAGGCGCACGCCGAGCTCGTGAAAGACGGAGAGAAGCTGAAGATCGCTGCCCAGGGGGTCGACCCCCTCGAACGACAGGAAGAGAGCGAGCTTTCCCTCGTCCACGGCGCGCCGGGCCTCCCCGGCCGTGCGGCAGAGCGCGAAGAGGCCCGGGGACTCCCGCATCTCGGCATGGAGGTTGCCTATCTGCCTCAGGGCTTCGCGCAGCGCCATCTCAGGGATGTACTCGCTTGCGACGAAGAGCGAGCAGACCAGCACGTTGACCCCCGCGGTACGCA
>CAJPSE010000027.1 GCA_905373185.1 uncultured Fretibacterium sp. | reverse complement strand
CTGCGGGAACGGTATAAAGGGTCCCCAGGGAGCGAGCTCCCTGGGGACCCTTTATACCGTTCCCGCAGGGGGACGTTGCCCCCCCGCGGGAACGGTCAATGGGGACACCGGGGGACTTGTTCCCCGGCCAGGGGGTTTGGGGGGCAGCGCCTCCCAACAGGGCTTCAGGGCAAAGCCTCGAGGCCTTATGGGTACACGAAGACATGTTCGAGCCGCTCCTCATCCTTGTCCTTGCCCCTAGCGAGGGTCACGACCAACCCCGCGGGGAGCCCTCCCTCGTACTCCTTTTCCCGCTCCGACCCCGCGACCGCCTCCACGCCGAAGGCCGTCACGCCGGGCAGGACCAGCTGCCCAGTCTCGCCCCGCAGCTTGGCGGCGTCGACTTTGGCGATGTCCTTCCCCGGCAACAGCCAACGATACAGGCCGGGCGGGGTATCTCCGCGCATCGGCCCGCCGCGGTCGACCCTGTAGACCAGGCAGCCCGCCGGGAGGTTCTGCTTTGCCGGCGCGGTGCTCGCCACGAGAAGCACGTCGTCCTCCGTGCCCCCGAGGGCACGATGATCCTCCACCTTCACCGCAATGGGCGCCAGCCGCATAGCGGCCGCGGCGTCCTTCCCGATGAAGGCGAGCGTTCGCTCGAGCGCCCCGGCGTCGGAGTAGTCGGCCTGCGTCTCGACGACGCGCCGGACCGTGAACACCACCGGAGCCAAGGCCAGCGTCGTCACCATTCCGGCAAGCAGGACGACGACGAGGATCTCGATGAGCGTGAAGCCCCTCCGCCCCAAAATTTTCAACCCCCGCTAGCGGGAGACGTGCTCCTCGTCCGACGGTGCCGGGGTCTCCGGATCCCCGGATTCGTGGGCGGAGTCGGGGGACGCCTCGGTATTCTCCGGCGAGGCGACATACATGTCGCCCGAGCTCTGAACGGGAACCATCACCACCGCATCCACGGGATTGCCCTGGCTGTCCTGCACTCCCTTACGCGTCTCCAAGCGGTAGGTCCCGGGCTTGAGATAGCTGACCAGCTCCTTCAGGGTCTCGACCTGCTGGAATCGCTGCGCCCATTGCAGCAGTACGCTCAGGTCCTCGGAGTGGGGCTCCCTAAGGAAGTGCTGCCACAACAAATTGAATCCCTGGGCCATCGTCTGGATGTCGTTCGTCTGTTCCCCCACCTGGAAGTAATGGTAGCCCAGGTTCTTCAAGGCATCCTCACGCACTATCGGGTGCAGCGCCGCCCGCTCCAGCAGGCTGCGCTGCACCGTCGCGGACCGGGTGGAGAGCGCCTGACGCAGCAGAAGGTTCCCCTCGATGCCACTCCCCAGGTAGACCAGCCCCGCCAGGGCGGCGGCCGCGAAAGATATGCCTATCAGCCTCGTGAAGCCGCTGGAGAAGGACGCCCTCCAGCCCAGACGTCCCCTCAGGACCTCCCGGTTGGTGACGGCAAAGGCCAGGGCCAGCCACAGGGTGTTCTCGATACGGTGGAACGGCCGCGTCCAGAGCGCGTTGAACAGGATCAGGGCCACGAGCGCGGAGCCCCAGATGACCTCCGGAGAGAGGAGAGCGGCCTGGGGGACGCAGCGGGGACTATCGAGCCGGCGGGAGCTGACATCCTCCGAGGGGAGGGAGGCATTACAAGGAGCATTTTGCACGAGAGATCCCCGGAAGAACTTTTTACGTATGGCAGCTCCAAGACACGCATAGCAGATTACAATCAGAAAGCGCGTTCCCGAACCGAGAGTTCTAGAGAAAAATAGAACGATACATAGTCCAAGCAGAGACAGGATAGAAAACCAGGCACGCCGATTGAACACCTTGCCGAAGAAGGCGAAGAACCACAGCCCGAACATCAAGAGGAGCACGGCGCCCCCCGCGATACCCGCCTCGCAGAACCACTGCAAAAACTCGTTGTGGGCCCAGTGCGTGTACTGCCAGGGGTAGTCGCGAGTCTTGAACGCCTCGCGCTGGGCCTCGAGGTAGTGCCACTTGAACTGCCCTACCCCGACGCCCTGGGGGTGCTGTTTGAACATCGTCCAGGAGGTCGTCCAGATCCCGCGGCGCCCCCCGACCGTCCCGGCATCCTGCACCATGTCCACCGTCTTGGCCACCAGCTCAGTGGCGCGCTCCCGGTTCATGAGCATCGCCACCCCGAGGACCACGGCGAAGAGCAGGACCACCGCCCCCAGGCGCCTGGCGTAATCCCTGCCGAAGTGGACCAGGACGACCAGCCCCAAAACGGCCAGCCCCACAAACAGGGAGAGGATTCCCGACCGGCTGGTGCTGTTCCAGAGCCCCCAGATGTTCACCGCCATCAACAGGAGGTTGAGGGCGGTCACGGCGGGATGCCGCCGTTTTCCGTCCGGCGTCGCCGCGTAGGCGATGTAGAGGTAGACCGAGCTCATGACGCAGACCGCCATCCACAGGCCGAACATGTTCTGCTGGGCTGTATTGCCGATGTAGTTGTAGGGTGTCGGCAGGATCAGGGAACTGATGTCGGACAGCCCTCCGAGGAACGGGATGTCCCTCAGAAAAGCCAGGTCGTTGAGGTTTCGGATCTGAAGCTCGGCGAACAGGACGTTGAGTGCCGCGTTGATGTTGGCCAGCCAGAGGAGCGGCCGTATCGCCCGGTTGGGAAAGGAGGCCACCGAGAGGACGTAGAAGGCCCAGACCGCCGCAAAGCAGATCAGCTCGTGCACAAGCGTCGTGAAGGAGGAGATGCGGACCCATACGGGCTGCGCGACGCAGTAGAGCAGGAGTGCAGCCCAAAGCGCGCCAAAGAGGTCGACCTCGAGACGGATCCGGTCCCGTCCGTACAGGGCCAGCCGTGCCCCCGCGACAAGGAGCGCAACTGCGATGGGTACGCCCGTGACCGTCCACTTCATGATGTGCAAGGTGTCGTAAAAGGACACGCCGGAGTAGACCAGGTTCGGAAGCGCCAGAGCGGCGAACCACAAAGGTACCAGCAGCGCCGGGGGCACGAGGGGCATGGGCGCGGTCAATGCAGCGCCGACAGTTCTTTCGGAAACCGGTTTGGAGCGGGACTTCGCCAAACGGAACACAACCTTTCGACCGTCCTGGGTCAATGATTTTTTAAGGGAAGCGCTGATTAAAACAAAAACGCATATTTTCCAAAGAAAAATATGCAGAACATCTATGAGCAAAAACCTCCAGCGCTTCCCCCAAAATTAACATAGGGACTTTGATGAAGAACCTGATGAAGCCCCTGATAAGGCCCCTAAGTTCAGCTACGCAAATCAAAGATTTGCTGCTTCACTTATAAGCGACCCACTCAACTCGTTACGCTCGTTGGTTGTCCGCTTACACCCCCATGCCCTCGCGCCGCTATCCCGAGACTGCTCTGCCCGCAAGCGAAGCGAGCGGATGGCTGGAAGGCTCCCCTTTGGGGATAGCGGCGACCCCGGCAAGCTTCTTCCTCAAAACAGGCAAGCTGGGGCACCACCGGGGTGCTTCATGGATTAAATCAGCGTTTCCTTAAAAAAATACAACACACCCTTGCCCGCAGATCCTTTTTTATGTTAAGGACAAACGGGCAAAAGCGCCATAGGCCAACCTGACTTAACGTCCTCAGGATTTTATCGTATTTCAGCCCCAAGCGCCACGCGGTTTCGCGCATTGACAGCGGCAAGAAGTACAGCAACACGCTTTTTGTCCTTGGAATATTCGCGGGATCCATTCCTACCGTCGAAGAGGCGGTTCAGCATTTTGGCCAGATCCCTGCTGACAGCCCTGGTGTATCCCATGGAGGTTATGCTTTGGAGATGGAGAGGATGGAAGAGCGGCGAAAGTCTTCGGTGAAGAGCAAGGTCTAGCGCAGCTACATTGTCACAGAGCAACGACACACCCAGGGAAAATCCTTGACGCTCTCGCAAGTTTCTGATAGCCTGAAACAGGTGAAGGGGGCCCTATGCAAACACGGGTCCGCAGAGCGTCCACATCGTTGAACATCGGCGTTGTCCGTTGAGGACATCGACGTTGAGGTCCGGTTGGAGTTGGAAGGGGGGCTTTTCGATGCGTCGTCCGGAAACGTGATCGAGCATGCATAGTGCACGTGCTGCATCGTCGTCCCGTTCGGCCGGACATCAGGAGGCTCCCTGACGCTGGCGTCTCCTCCTCTGTAGCTTGGCCTTGTCCGGTCCGTTCGGTCCCAGTTCGTCCGTTGCTCCTTGGAGGAGGTCGACCGTCATCATGAGACTCGTCACGCGCCTTGTTCGGACCACAGCCGCGCTTTTCCTGCTTGCATTTTCCCCGGCTCAGGCGGCGGAGAACAGTCCGCTTGAGCACAGCAAAAATCCCAGCAGAAATACTTTTCTCCCCTCATTAGCCGCTTCGTAGAGGCCGAGCCCGACGACAAGGGTGGGACGGTCATCGTCTTCAGTCTGGTTAAATTCTGAACCGCAGTTTGTCCTATTGGTTGGGTTTCATTCCTGCCGCTGCATTCTATTTGACAAGACACATACTGCCTTGCGGCTGAATGGGTTTGTTAAAAGAGGGGTTGGTCTTGGACGCATTGAAGATCGTCAGGGTAAGGAAAGCCCTTGGGTTGAAGAGGGAAATGGTCGGCGTCAGGTTTATGCCGTACAAAAAGGAATACGATTTATCGGATGCAACGGAAAAACGACATGTCGCATTGTGTGAGGTTGTCTCCGACGCAAGCAGGGGGATTCACGGAAAGACAAGATCCGGCATACTGAGTTGTAAAGCTGCCGGATACATTATAGGTTTGGAGGAGGCTCCATCCAACATCAGAAGCGGGCTGGAGGACTACCGCAATGAAAAATATGCGAGCTACTCGGTCTCTCATCAGGTTTCAAACAGCAAAGATTTCATCGATCACTCGATTTACGGTGTAGAGGCATTTCCTGTAAATCATGATGTAAACGGTGCGGACATCATTATTTTTATAACGACGGCAAAGAACGTAATGAGGATAATGCAGGGATACGCAAGATACTATGGCGTCGCCGGGAATTTATTGACCATGGGGGTCCACGGTATCTGCAGCGGCTTGATCTCCAGGTCTTTCGTAAATAACGACATCAACATATCCCTGTTAAGTCCCGACTCCCGAGACAAGGGGGGCTTTGATGCAAGGGAAATGGGGGTTTCCATTCCGGTCAATATGCTGGAGACGGTGCTGGACGGCATCTTGGAAACGGTCAACCTAACGGAAAACAACACTCCCAAGCGGGAGATCCTGGCGCGTTTGGAGTATCCGGAGGAGCTCGGTTTCCCCATTCGCATGAACTATGACTACGCTATCCAGGCAACGGAATATTCCCGATACTGCGAGGAATGTATGCAGTATGATTCGGAGAACGGCTAGATGTTTACGGATTATGTAGCTAAAGTCGCTGATTTGTTGGCACTACAGCGCCGGATAGTTGGGGTAAGGTTTATTCCGTTCGAGTTGGAATATGGAAGGACGGATGCAGCGGAGATAAAGGGCAAGGGCAGATTGTGCGCTTTCGTCAATAAAGCGTGTCATGGGGATAAACTGAAGGTGAGGCGGGAGAATTTTTCCTGTTCCGGCGGTCCTCATCAACTGGGGCTGAAGCCTGTCCCCGAGCTGGATAGATCCGGAAGGCTGATGAGCAAGTGCGGGTTGTACTCGGACTATAGTATCGGAAGAGAGGTAACAAAAAGCTTCATGAGAATCTCTCAGGAGATTTATGGTCTCGAGATAGGCCCGCTGGCAGAGATGCCGGAGGCAGATGTTATCGTGATGATGGGCATGTCGGAGCAGATGATGAAGATTGTAAGGGGCTACTCCTATCATTATGGCCGTCCTCAGAATTTTGTCTCCGTGGGAAATGCCGCGATGTGCAGCGACCTGGTCGCAAAGCCGTTTGTACGGAACGATATCAATGTGTCGCTGATGTGCTGCGGAGCCCGTACCTCTACGGTCAGCGACGAAGGAGAACTGGGTATCGGGATGCCGGTCAATATGTTCGAAGGGGTCTCGGAGGGAATCCTGAAAGTCTTTGGCAACAACAAAATGGAGGTGTAATTTTATGGGAGTCGTTCTCAGGAAGCTGTACGTTTGGGCGGTAATCTTGATGGTGTTGATTGCAGGATGTGCCAGGGGGAATGCGGAGCCTGTCGTCCGGGTAGGGACAAATCCCTCCTTTGCTCCGGCCAGCTACAAAAACGACAAAAGAGAGCTGACGGGGTTCGAGCATGATGCTTTTGAGGAGATTGGAAAGAGAATGGGCCGGAAGGTCGAATGGGTTGAGATAGGCAGTCTGGACAACCTGTTCGGCAGTTTGGATGCCGGAAAAATAGACACGATTGCATTTCAGATATCCATCAACGAAGCCAGGAAGAAAAATTATATATTCTCCGACGTGTACGGATACAATAAAATTTATCTGATGGTCAGGGAGGACTTCAAGTACGACACCCTGGACGACCTCCAGGGGTACGCGGTTGAGATCGAGCCGACTCATTCCTTTTATCCGATACTGATGGAGTACAACAACGCGCTTCCCAAAGAGAGGCAGATCAAGGTCATCCCATCGGGAGCCGGATCCCTGTTTGACGCCATCGAGCAGGGGAAAGCCGATGCGGGACCGATAACGGACGTGGCCTTTAAGGCCAGGCTGGAGAAAAAGCCCTACAAACTGAAGATAGCGGGGCATCCCGTCGTCCTGGAGAAAAACGCATACCCATTTTCCAAAAATGCAGATCCGGAACTGATCCGTGCCGTCAATGACGCTATCGCTTCCATGCTTCAGGATGGAACGCTGAAAAGGATTTCCGAGCAGTACTACAAGGTGGACGTTACCCGGCCCGAATGAAAAGGTTTGACGTTCAGGTTTTTTGTCGTGAGGGTTGACGTGAGAAACTATTTCTTCCCGAGGCTGCCCGTTTTTTGTGGAGCCCCAGGAGGGAAACACAGGGAATGAGCTCTTCCGGAGGGCAAGAGGCACCGTACTGATTGTGGGCTGCCGTTGTCTCTTGCTCTCCTTTTTTGAGGTACCGTTATCTTTCAACGAGCAAGAGCGTAATTTCTGAATTTATGAGATGGAGCTTTCTACGTTAAGAGACTGACATGGTCAGGTTTGATTTTAATTTTTTCGTCAACTGCATATTTGAAATCATCTTTAAGGTTCCCTACACGCTTTATCTGGGGTGCGTGTCCTTTGCATTGTCGATTTTTATAGCGATTATGCTGGTTGCCCTGAGAGGATCAAAGCTCGCTCCGGTCAGGGGGCTGGCAGGATTGTACATATCGTTTTTCAGATCGACCCCCTATATCACTCAACTGTTTATATTTTATTACGGATTGCCCCAAATTTTTTTCTCGCTGCGGTCGATATCCGCGGAAACGGCCTTTATCGTATCTGTGGCATTGAATACCTCGGCGTTCAATGCAGAAATCATAAGAGGAGGGTTGTTGTCCGTGGATAAAGGACAGAAGGAGGCCGCCATATCTATAGGGTTGAGCAAATTCCAAACGATGAAAGAAATTATAGTTCCTCAGGCTTTCATAAGCATTTTCCCATCTCTGGGCAATGCGCTTGTCGGCACCATAAAAAACACGGCGGTTGCGTTTACCATCGGCGTAGTGGAGATACTTTCACAGGCCAAGATAGCAGCCGCGATCGGCTACAATTTTATGGAGGCGTACATTGCGGCCGGAATCGTATACTGGTTGCTGATCGTTTGCGTGGACCTCATTCAAAAACAACTCGAGGTAAGAATTTACCGGTTTTTATAAAGGTGGGCCTTCATGCTTCAAGTGACAGGATTGGAAAAAAGCTTTGGAAGCTTAAAGGTGCTGAAGGGCATTACCTTTCAGATTGACGATGGAGAGGTAGGGGTCATCATTGGCCCATCCGGAACAGGCAAATCCACCTTGCTGAGGTGTATCAATTTTATAGAAAAGCCCGATGGAGGAAGCATAAAGATAGGAGATCTGTCGGTCGATGCCGGCACTTCGTCGGAAAGACAGATCCGAAGGCTGAGAAACAAGACCGCGATGGTATTCCAAAACTATTGTCTGTTCAAGAATAAAACGGTTTTGGAAAACATAATGATGCCCCTGGTTTTGGTTCAGAAGAAAAAGAGAGAGACTGCGCTGAAGATTGCGTTACAGCTGCTGGAACAGGTAGGATTGCAGGACAAACGGCATTGCTATCCCTCCAGGCTGTCGGGAGGTCAGCAGCAGAGAGTGGGAATTGCCAGAGCCCTGGCGGTAAACCCCGAGATAATATTATTCGATGAGCCAACGTCTTCGTTGGATCCCGAGCGGGTGGGAGAGGTTTTAGCGATCATTAAGGATTTGGCCGACAAGAAGCGGTGCAGTATGCTGATAGTAACGCATGAAATGAATTTTGCGATGGAAATCTCGGATAAGGTCTTTTTTATGGACGACGGAATGATGACGAACGAGGGAGCGCCCGATAATTTGAGGAGAAACGGCACAAATAAAAAGCTCTGCAGTTTCCTGAATGGCTTTGTCATGTAGGAAGACAATCGTATCGCAGAGGCAGACATGACTCTTGAAACTCACAGAATGGTCCGGAGGTTTGATGAAACTGTTGTAAGCCTGAAGAGGTAAATCAAAGACTTGCTGTCTCGTTCATTAGAGCATTAGAGCACCGCTGCTGTATTGAGAATGGCTCTCGGGAAAATCCTTGACGCTCTCGCGAGTTTCTGATAGCCTGAGGCAGGCGAAGAGGGGCCCTGTGCAAACGGGTCCGTCCACAGATCGCCGACATCGTTGATCGCCGGCGTCACCCGTTAAAGACATCGGCGTTGAGGCCGAAGGGGGGGCTTTTCGGTGCGTCGTCCGGAAACGTGATCGAACATGCGTAGTGCACGTGCTGCATCGTCGTCCCGTTCGGCCGGACGTCGGGGGGCTCCCTGACGCGGGCGTCTCCTCCTCTGTAACTCGGCCTCGTCCGGTCCGTTCGGCCCCATTTCGTCTGTTGTCCCCTATAGGAGGTCGACCGTCATCATGAAATTCGTCACGCGCTTTGCTCGGGCCGCGGCCGCGGCCGCGCTTTTCCTGTACGCATTTTCCCCGGCCCAGGCGGCCGAGAACAACCCGTTCGAGAACTACAAAAGCCCCAACGGAAACACCTTCGTCCTCACCCTGTTCCAGAATCCGAGGACCCTGGACATCCAGAAGACCAACGCGGACTACTTCATTCCGCTCCAGATCTACAGCCGCCTCGTGGAGGCCGAGCCCGACGGCAAGGGCGGTGCGGTCATCGTCCCCGGCCTGGCCGAATCCTGGGACGTCTCCGCGGACGGCAAAACCTACACCTTCCGCCTGCGCAAGGGGGTCAAGTTCCATAACGGCACGGAGTTCAAGGCGGACGACGTCCTGTTCACCATCGACAAGATGATGAACCCGGAGGAAAAGACGCTCAACACCGATACCTTCGAGATGATCGCCGGGGCCAAGGACCGGCTCTCGGGCAAGGCCAAGACGGTCGGCGGGGTCCGGGTGATCGACGACTACACCGTGGAGATCGCCCTGGAGGCCCCCTACGCTCCGTTCCTCGCGAACCTTACCGACGCCCCGGCGTCGATCTTCAATCGCAAGGCCGTCACCGAGGGTGGGGAGAAGTTCGGCTTCGATCCCCAGTACACCGTGGGAACGGGCTGGATGAAGTTCGGAGGCTGGAAGCCCGATCAGGAGATTGATCTGGTGCGGAACGACGAGTACTTCGGCAATCGGCCCTCCATCGACGGTGTCCGCTACCTGATCAACATCGATCCTACGACGGAGCGCATGATGTTCGAGAATGGAGAGCTCGACGTGATGAGCCTCGGCAGCGCGGCCACCTACAAGCACTTCACGGAGAGCGAGGTCTGGAAACCCCTGACCCGTTCCTTCGAGCGTCCCGGCCTGACCTACATGATGTTCAATTGTAAGACGAAACCCCTGGACGACGTCCGCGTCCGCAAGGCCATCCAGAGGGCCGTCGACCGCAGCGCACTGAACACGCTCTTCTTCAATGGGACGGGAGTCCCCATGGACGGCGTCATCCCTCCGATGATCCCCGGCTACACCAAGGACCTGCCCCACATCCCCTTCGACCTGGACGAGGCGCGGGCCCTCCTGAAGGAAGCGGGGTTCGAGAACGGGTTCGACCTGCTTCTGATCCAGAACAACAGCAGCAAGTACACCCACCCCATCAACGAGGCCGTCCAGGCCATGCTTGCGCCCCTCGGCGTGAGGCTCACCATCAAAAACCTCGACATGAGCGCCTTTTGGGATACCGTGATGAAGGGTGACGACTCGTTCGGGATCTTTATAGGCCCCGTGACCGCCGGTATCCCCGACGCCGATACCTTCTTCTTCCGCTTCTCGGCGCTGGGAAGCCAGGCGGTGGGCTCCAACCTCGCCGACCCGGAGCTGAGCGCGAGAATCTACAGGGCTCGGGAGATGAGCGACGTTGATGCCCGCATCGCGCTGAACCGTGAACTGGAGAAGGAGGTCGCTTTCGACAAGGCCCTTTACCTGCCGATCGTCTCCGGAAAGGGTGAATGGGTCCTGAGCCCGCGCCTGAAGAACTTCCAGCTCTCGTGGCAGGGCTGGGCGGCCGGGGCGACGCGGGATCTGGAGCTCGACCCGGCCTACGGCAAATAACGTTGTCCTCTTGTAGGCCGACATGCTGACCTATACGGCCAGGAGGGTGGCCCTGACGCTGCCGTTGCTCGTCGGGGTCATCTTCCTGACGTTTCTTCTGATGAACGTCATCCCCGGAAACCCCTTCAGCGGGATGCTCGTCCAGAGGCAGGACCCCGCCGTCGTCGCGCGGCTCATGGAGAGCTTCGGCCTCAACGATCCCGTCCACGTTCGCTTTTGGCGCTATCTCATGGGCATCCTGCACGGGGACCTCGGCGTCTCCCTGTCCCAGAACCGCCCCGTGGCGGACATCCTGGCGGAGGTCTTCCCCAACACCTGCAAGCTGGCGCTGTCGGCCTCCCTTTTGACCTGGATCTTCGGCATCTCGGCGGGGATAGGGGCCGCGCTGCTCGAGGGGAGGCTCTCCGACAGGGCGATTACGGCCTTCGCCGTATTCGGGATCTCGACCCCCACCTTTTGCTGCGCCGTGCTGCTACAATATTTCTTGGCCTACAGGCTCAAATGGTTCCCCGTCTCGGGATTTTTTCGCTCGGAACACCTCGTTCTGCCCTCATTGGTCCTGGGGTGGTACGGGGCGGGCTCCGTGGTGCGCCTCGTGCGCTCCAGCATGCTGGACGCCATGGGCGCCGACTTCATCCGCACGGCGAACATGAAGGGGCTGAGCCGGCCGCGCATCGTCCTTCGCCACGCGCTGAAGAACGCGCTCCCACCTGTCGTGAACCTGCTGGCGATACAGTCCGCGTCCCTCTTCGGCGGCGCCGTCATCACCGAATCCATGTTCTCCATCCCCGGGCTGGGGTCGCTCTCCCTCAACGCGCTCGTCTCGCGGGACATGCCCCTGCTGCAGGGGGCCATCCTGCTCTCCACGTCCGTTGTCATCCTGGGGAATCTCGTCGCCGACCTTCTCTGCGCGGCCATCGACCCGCGCCTTCGCCGCTGAGTCCCCATGAACCCGCCGACGATGGACAAGCCCCTCGCGCTTCGCGCTCTGAGGCTCATCAACGACTTCGCGGTACGGAAGAAGCTGGGGGCCGTCAGCGCACTCCTGATTCTCTGTTTTATCCTTCTGGCCGTCCTGGCCCCGCTGCTGGCGCCCTACGACCCCGCGCTCCCGAACTACGGGGAATTCCTCCGTCCGCCCTCGGCGCAGCACTGGGTCGGCACGGATGCCATGGGGCGCGACGTCCTGAGCCGCATCCTCCATGGAACGCGCATTTCCCTGATCACGGCGTTCGTCCCGACATTCCTCTCCCTGGCCCTGGGCGCGCTGCTCGGGATGACGGCCGTCCTCTCCGGCCGGAGGGTCGATGCGCTGATCATGCGCACCGCGGATATCGTGCTCGCCTATCCCTTCATGATTCTGGCCATGGCGATGATCTACAATCTGGGCGCGGGGTTCGTCAACCTTCTCCTCGTCCTCTGCCTGACGGGATGGGCGGGGACGGCGCGCATCGTCCGGTCGGAGACCGCACGACTGAAAACGAGCGGTTTCGTGGAGGCCGCGCGGACGACCGGGGTCGGGAGGGCCCGAATCATGGTCCGCCATATCCTGCCGAACATCCGGCAAACCCTTCTGGTCCTCTACACGGTCAACGTTCCGGGGGCCATCCTCTCCGAGGCGGGGTTGAGCTTTCTGGGGCTTGGGGCTCAGCCCCCTCTGACCAGCCTCGGGCTGATGGTCGCGCAGGGGCGCGAACATCTTTTCAACGCCCCCTGGATCTCCCTGGGCCCCGCCTTCTGCGTCCTTCTGCTGGCCATGTCCTTCAACTTTCTGGGGGACGGGATCAGGGAGTACCTGGATCAGGGTACGGGGGACCCCGCACGGCGATGAACGACGTCCTCAGGCTCCGCAACGTGACGATCGGGATTCGGCACGGGCGGTCGGAGCGCGTCCTGATAGAGGGGCTGGACCTCGCCGTCCCTCCCAACCGGATCGTCGGGCTGGTGGGCGAGTCGGGAAGCGGAAA
>CAJPSE010000026.1 GCA_905373185.1 uncultured Fretibacterium sp. | reverse complement strand
CGACGGCCCCCTCCGTGTGGACGAGACGGGACTCGAACGTCGGCTTGACGACGGTCTCCCCGTCATCGGCCTGTTCCGTGAAAATGCGGGAGGGGTGTCCTCTCCAGACGGGATGGGGGCACCAGGACGTGTGCACGGTCCGGGACCGCACCCTAACAAGGCCCCACCAGCGGGGGGCCTCGCCCCAGAGATGCCACAGGGCGCCCGCCGATGAGAGGAGCAGCCGTATCCGTTCCAGCAGCGTCAAGGCCCTCCAGGAGAGGACGCCGTCGAGACAGAAATCCGTCGTGCCCCCATCCGTATAGATGGACAGGCCGACACCGCGAGCCCTCAGTGCGGCCCCCATGTTGCCGATCATCGCCCGTTCCCAGGGATGGGCGATCTTTGATGCATACCAAATGCAGGGAACCATCCGTACCTCCGTAACACTCTTCTTGGGGAAATCCTCAGGCGCGGGAATCTACGAGAAGGCGACCAGATGGAACCGTTTGCGCCCAATTCGGACGAAGAGGTAACGGCCCCTTCCAAGCTCCTCCCGGGACACGGCCGCCCCCTCGTCGGAGACCCGCGTCCCGTTCAGGGACACACCGCCCTGCCGAATCGCCCTTTTGGCCTCTCCCCGGCTCTCGAAGGCCCCACAGGCCGTGAGCACGTCCAGCAAGGCCGCAGGCAGGTCCATTTTTACATCGGCAAAGGGGACCTCCTCCCGAAGGGCCGCGTAGGTCTCCTCGGTGAGGTCCGAGAGGTCCGCCTCCGCATCGAAGAGCACGGAGCTGGCTTTGACGACGCTGAGGGCCGCGCTCTCCCCATGGACGAGCCGCGTCACCTCCAGGGCCAGACGGCGCTGGGCCGCACGCTCCTCCGGCCGGGCCGCATGCTTCCCCATGATGTCCCAAATCTCGTCCAGCGGCAGGAAGGTGAAGAGCTTGAGGAGGCGCTCCACGTCCCTGTCGTCCGTGTTGAACCAGAACTGGTAGAACCGGTACGGGCTGGTCCGCTTGGGGTCGAGCCACACCGCCCCCGCCTCGGTCTTGCCGAATTTCGTCCCGGACGCCGTCAGCAAGAGCGGCTGGGTCAGGCCGAAGACCTCGCCCCCTGTGGATTTCCGGACATAGTCCGACCCCGCCAGCAGATTCCCCTGCTGGTCGTTGCCACCCATCTGGAGGCGGCAGCCATGGGCCTCGTACAGGTGCTTGAAATCCATGGCCTGGAGCAGGACGTAGGAGAACTCCGTGTAGGAGATGCCCTTCTCGGGGTCCTCCAGACGGCTTCGCACGTATTCCCTGGCGATGAGGCCGTTGACGGAGAAATACTTACCGACGTCCCGAAGGACCTCCAGGAACGAGTGGGAGGAAAGCCAGTCGTAGTTGTTGAGCAGCAGCGCGGAATTTTCCCCGCAGTCGAAGTCGAGGAAGTGCGCCAGCTGGGGGCGTACCCCCTCCACGTTGCGCCGCACCTCCTCCACCGTGATGAGGTTGCGCTCCCGGCTCTTTCCGGACGGGTCGCCGATCAGCCCGGTACCGCCTCCAGCCAGCGCGATAGGACGATGTCCCGCACGCTGGAGCCACGCCAGCGCCATCAAGGGAATCAAATGGCCGACATGCAGGCTGTCCGCCGTGGGGTCGAACCCGACGTAGGCCGTAATCATCCCCTCGTCCATGACCTCGCGCAGCCTGTCCTCTGCATTGCACCACTCAACATAACCGCGGGACTGCAAAACATCAAAAGCCTTCTCCGGCATCTCTGTACTCCTCCCGCTCCGTCCCCGTCATCTTTCCAAATCAGGGCGAAGCGTCGTTTTCTCCAGGTTCTCTCCTGAAATTATAGCGAGAAAGCGCCATTTTATCCCCCGGACTCCAGGGTAGTACTTCCGTTGGAGACCAGGGGACAAACATCGAAAGTTCAAAAAGAAAAACGGACCCTTCCTTTCATCCTGCTTTAATCGCCCCCACAGGGCAGGCCCTGAGGCAGCGCATGCAGCCGACGCAGGCAGCCTCGTTCACCTCGGCGGGCCTCCCGGGGAACGTCAGCATCGCCCCGACGGGGCAGGCTCTCCCGCACCGGCCGCAGGCCGTGCAAAAATCCCTCCGAACGTGAGCCTTGAGCCCGGCTACGGACATTCCTCTGGACCGAGGATTCTCTCGACCGGGGGAAGATGCGGGGAAAGGGGCGCTCAGTCCCCGTGCCGGGGGCTGTAGTCGATGGCGCTGCCCAGCTCGGAGAGCTTCTTCGGGGAGTGCACCGCCGAGATGTAGCGCACCGTCCCACTCTTGCCCCTCATGCATATGGAGGAGGTATGAATCTGCTGCCCCTGGTACCTCACGCCCTTCAGCATATCACCGTCGGAGGCGCCCGTCGCGGCGAAGAAGACGTTGTCCCCCTTCACCAGGTCATCGAGCGTCAGGACGGTGTGCCGTGTCAGTCCTCGGGCCTTGCCCTTCGCCTCGTCCTCCTCGTTGCGGAAGTAAGGGCGGCACTGCATGTTGCCCCCCAGGCACTTGACCGCACAGGCCGTGATGACGGCCTCGGGAGATCCCCCGGATCCCAGGAGCAGGTCGGCCGTCGCGTTCCAGCAGGTGGTGAGCGCCCCACTGACATCCCCATCGGGAATCAGACGAATACGGGCGCCCAGCTTGCAGACCTCCTCGCGGATCGCGTCGTTGCGGGGACGGTCCAGCATAACGACCGTGACGTCCTCGACTGCCTTGTTCTTGGCCTTGGCCACTCGGCGCAGGTTGACGTGGACCGGCGCTTCGATATCGATGAAGTCGGCGGCCTCCGGCCCCGTCACGATCTTGTCCAGGTAAAAGAGGTCCTGAGGACTGAACATGCTGTTGCGGTCCGCGGCGGCGACGACGCTGATGGCACCGCCCAGGCCGCAGGCCATCAGGCGCGTTCCATCGATGGGATCGACGGCGATGTCCACCTCCGGGCCGTCCCCACGGCCCAGCTCCTCCCCGTTAAAGAGCATCGGCGCTTCATCCTTCTCCCCCTCGCCGATCACGACGACACCCTTCATGCTCACGCTGTTGAGCATGTAGCGCATGGCCTCGACAGCAGCGCGATCCACATCGTTCTTGCTGCCCCGCCCAAACCAGCGACCGCTGGCCATGACCGCAGCCTCGGTACCACGAACCAACTCCAGAGCCAAATTCTTATCCGAAGCGAAGAGCGACATAAACATCAACCTCCCTGCAATCCGGTCTCGAAGAAATCTTCATCAAGAAATCTTCATTCAGAAAATCTTCAGCAGGAAAACGTCTTCGAGAAAACGCCCTTGAAACGCAATCGCTTGGCGGCGACGCGGAAAATCCGGTCCGCTCACGTTCACTTTGCAGTAAAAGCGGAAAAAAGTCAAGCCCGAGATCCATCTCGGGCTTGACTTGAGTTGACTCAAATGAATAATATCTGGGTCTCAAGGACGCCCGACCCCGATCAGGGGGCCAGCCCCGTCATCCGGTTGAACGCGTCGATCTTCTCGTCGATGACGTCGGCCATCTTGTGAACGTTGGTCCAATAGTTCCGATCGTACCACTGGGCGTTCAGCTCCTCGGAGGTCTTCCCTTGCTGTTCGACCCAGGTGTAGTACTTCAGGTTGTGAATGCGCTTGCGATCGTAGTAGGAGAGCTCCGCCATGCCGTCGATCCCCATCCCGAGGACGTAGCGGTTGTGATCGACCGCGGCCTGGACCTGGGTGTAGGCGCCCATCTTCGCGGTCATCTCCTCCAGGCGGGAGCCGTACATCTCCATGGAGTCCGTAAAGACCGTGACGATGACGTCGTTCTCGCCCATCTCGTAGTACCTGGCCATCTTGATCGCCATGGCGACGTTGGCCGCTCCGGAGATGCCCATCAGGTTCAGGCGCTCCAGGTCCGCCTCCTTCACCCCGATGCTCCTGAGGTACTTCTGTCCCTCCGGTTCGTTGCAGATGCGGATCATCGCCATGCAGATACTGTCGTCAATAGCGAAGACCACGTCGGTGTTCTTGACGTTGTGGACCCAGGGAACGTGCTTGTCGCCGATCCCCTCGATGCGGTGATCTCCGAAACCGTTGAGAAGCAGGGTTGGGCACTGGAGGGCCTCCCCCACCCCGAACTTGAAGGTTGGGAAGACCTCGCGCAGATAGTCACCCGAGGCGGTCGTTCCGGCGGACCCGGACGTCACGACGACGCCGGCAAAACGGTCCTTCGTGCCTTTGACGTCGTTGAAGAGCTCCTCCATGGCCCGTCCGGTCACCGTATAGTGCCACAGGTGGTTGCCCAGCTCATCGAACTGATTGAAGATGACCGCCTCGGGGCGCGTCGCGCGGATCTCGGCGACCTTGTCGTAGATCTCCTTGACGTTGCTCTCCGTACCGGGTGTGGCGATGATCTCACCCGCTACGGTCCTGAGCCAGTCGAATCGTTCCTTGCTCATTCCCTCGGGGAGGATGGCGACGGACTCGCAGCCCAGGAGCTGGGCATTATAGGCCCCTCCGCGGCAATAGTTTCCGGTGGAGGGCCATACAGCCTTGTGGCGCGTCGGGTCGAACTGTCCCGTCACGAGGCGCGGGACGAGGCAGCCGAAACTCGCCCCCACCTTATGGGCCCCCGTGGGGAACCACTTGCCGCAGAGAGCAAAAATCCTTGCCCGAACCCCGGTTATCTCGCGCGGGACCTCGAAGTAATTGACCTTGCCGTAGAGCCCGCCGCTCTTCTGGGGCTGATTCTTCCAGGTGATTCGGAAGAGGTTTGCGGGATCGACGTCCCAAAGCCCGGTCTTTTTCAGTTTTTCCTTGATGCCGGCGGGAGTGTGCCTCTCGGGATCCCGCATCTGCTTGAACGTCGGGATCAGGATATTACGCTTTTTGGCCAGCTCCACCGTATTTTTTAGGTTTTCCTGATTCATCGTCAGATCGATCATATTCTCTCTCCTTGGTCCCGATGGGGTCCTCCCGATGGAGACCTCCTGATGAGGGCTCCCGATGAAGTCCCGCTCTGCCCTCAGGGCCCGCTATGCCAGGTCGGGATAGACCGGGAACCTCGCACACAGCTCCCGCACCTCGGCCCTTACGGTCTTCATCAGCGACGCGTTCTCGACATCCCTGGAGATGCGGTCGATCCACTCCGCGATGCGCTTCATCTCAGGCTCCCTGAAGCCGCGGGTCGTCACGGCCGGGGTCCCGATTCGGACGCCGCTGGTGATCGTGGGCTTCTCCGTGTCGAAGGGGACGGCGTTCTTGTTGACCGTCAGTCCCGCCTCGTTCAGGGCGTGCTCCAGCGCCTTGCCCGTCAGCTTCCTGCTGCGCAGGTCTATCAGCATCAGATGATTGTCGGTTCCGCCGGACACCAGCTGGAACCCGTACCCTACGAGAGCCTCTGCCAGCGCTTTGGAATTGGCCAGGACCTGCCGCTGATAGACGGCAAAGGACGGTTCCGCAGCCAGCTTCAGGGCCACGGCCTTGGCCGCGATGATGTGCATCAGGGGCCCACCCTGCATCCCCGGAAAGATTGTCTTGTCGAGGGCCTTCGCAAACTCCTCCCTGCACATCACCATGCCGCCGCGCGGGCCGCGGAGGGTCTTGTGGGTCGTCGTCGTGATGAAATCGCACCACGGCACGGGGTCCTTATGCAGCTTCGCCGCGACGAGGCCCGCGATGTGGGCGATATCGAACATCAGGTAGGCCCCGACCTTTTTCGCGATTTTATGGAAGGCTTCGGCGTCGATCTCGCGGGGGTAAGCGCTGGCGCCGCAGACGATCATCTTCGGCTTGTGCTCCATGGCCTGGCGTTCCACCTCGTCCATGTCGATGCGCCCGGTCTCCCTATCTACACCGTAGGGGATGAAGTTGTACAGCCTGCCCGAGAAGTTGACGGGGGAGCCGTGGGTCAGGTGTCCGCCGTGGGAGAGGTTCATGGCCAGGATGGTGTCCCCCGGCTGCAGGACGGAGAGGTACACGGCCATGTTGGCCTGGGATCCGGAGTGGGGTTGGACGTTGACGTGATCGCAGTCGAAAAGCGCCTTCGCCCGGTCGCGCGCGATGTTCTCCGCGACGTCTACGATCTCGCAGCCTCCGTAATAGCGCGCACCGGGATAGCCCTCCGCGTACTTGTTGGTCAGGACCGAGCCCATGGCCGCCAGCACCGCAGGGGCAACGACGTTTTCCGACGCTATCAGCTCGATGCCCTCCTCCTGGCGCCTGCGCTCGCCCGTACACACCTCGTAAATCTCAGGATCCGTCGCAGCAAGAAACTCCTTCGCCGTCTTCAATGGCCTGACCTCCCTATCGTTCAACAAAACTCAACGAGGACTCAACAAAAATTCGACAAAAACTCAATAAAAAAACTCGACGAAGCCAGAATTCACTCCGGAGACAACAACGGAGCACCGACAACATTATAGTATGTAAATCCTGATAATGAGCACACTGCAGCCCTATAGATTCTTCAATACACATGTACCCTTCGGGCTATATCTCTCGGATCAGGGCCGCGTAGACCTTGCACGCTTCCTCTATCTGATCCAGGCTACAGCGCTCGTCCCGCATGTGGGCCAGCTTGCTGTCCCCGGGGCCAAAGCCTATAACGGGGACGCCCAGGGCGACCGGCGTAATGGCGTTGGTCCCGAAATCCCAATAGCTGAAGGGGCCGGGGGCCTTATGGGCAACCGTCCGATAGGCCCGCACGAGGGCGCCCGTCAGCGCATGGCCCTCGTCGATTCTCCAGGGCTCGTGCATGGGCTCGTAGACCAGCTCGGCCCCCTTCCAGGTGGTGTGGCGGAGCGTCCCGACCTCCCAGTCCGCGTCCCGTCCCCTAACGAGCTCGTCCATCTCCCCCTTTACCTGTTCCAGGCTCTCCCCGAAGGTCAGCCGACGGTCCAGGTAGATGCGGCAGGAGCTGGGGACCGCGTTCAGCGAGGCGGTGACACAGGAGATGTCGGACAACACGATAGTCCCGTGAGGCTTTCCTTTGGACGAGAGCCTCGCGTTGAGCGCCTCCACGCGCCCGATGATCGGGGCCATCTCATAGACCGCGTTCTTCCCCTTCTCGGGCGCGGAGCCGTGCGCAGAGACCCCGTGCGCGGTGATGCGAATCTGCGCCTTTCCTGTGTGGCCAAGGGCAATCGTGTTGTCGCTGGGCTCGCAGATAATGCAGTAATCCGGCTTCAGCTTCAGCTCCTCGTACAGAAACTTCAGGTTGACCCCGTCGCAGTATTCCTCGCAGACGGTCCCGGTGACGAGGACGGTCTTATCCTCCAGGTAACCCAGCCTCTTCGCCAGGAAGGCCCCATAGACGCTGCAGAGCAGCGCCGACTTCATATCCACGCTTCCCCTCCCCCAGAGGTAGCCCTCCGTGATGTCGCCGGAGAAGGGGGGGTGCGCCCATTCGTCGGCGTCGTTGACGCGGACGGTGTCCATGTGGGAGTCAAACTGGACGAGGGTGCCGCCTCCTCCTATCCTTCCGATCACATTACCCGTGGAGTCCAGGGAGACCTCGTCGAAACCGAGAAAGCGCATCTTGTCCGCGAGATACGCCGCCAACTCCCCCTCCTCGTCCGAGAAGCTCGGGATACGGATAGCATCACGGATGCTCTCCAAAAGGCCCTCCCGAACCTCTCCAAACGCCCTATCCAATTCCCTGTCCACTTCGTCTCCTCCGATCGTCAAGATATCGTCAAGATATTCAGCTCGATTTAACACGGAATTGCGACACCCTCGAACCCGCAGATCGATGCCAAGCCGCGGAAGCCGATGGCCACCTGCCCTTCATAAACGAAATGCCCACAGCGGAAAAAACTACGTTCATCTTATCCCAAAGCCCGCCGATGTATACCATATAATTGAGATCGCGGCCCGATATTTTATAATTATATTGACGGTTGTCTCAGTTGCCTTAGTTGTCTTACAAGAGTCTCCTTATAAGAAGGGAGGAGGGGGCGCATGATCCCCAAGAAGCTGCGGATTGACAAGGATAAAAGGGAGCTGCCGGTCGGCCTCTCCCCGGGTTTTCCCATGACGGTCCTCATCAATCGCTTTTCGGCGTTCTCCTACGGCTTCATAGACTGGCATTGGCACGATGAGATCCAATACTGTCTCGTCCTCTCGGGGAGCGTCCTCTTCCTCGTCGACGGCCGGCGCGTCGCCATCTCGGAGGGGAGCGGCATCTTCATCAACACGCAAAGACTGCACAGGATCGAGCCCGAAAATGACGGCGCCTCTTATCTGTGCATCTACTTTTCAGCCGGCCTCATCAGCGAGAACATAAAGGGTTTCCTTTACTCCCGATATCTGTCGCCCGTCCTGGCGGATCCGACGCTCGCCTTTATCGTCCTCGACAAGGAGGACGGTAAGGCAGGAAAGATTCTGGACTCGCTGCTGGAAATCCGGCGCCTTCGGGAGAACCCCTCGCCGGGGGTCGAGCTGGACATCTGTTCTCGGGTGATTTTAATCTGGAAGGATACGCTGCAGTGTCTGCCGGAGAGGTCCGGGGAAAAGACGACATACGAAAACAGCGAGCGCTTGAAAAAAATACTTCGCTTCATACACGCCCACTATGCGGATCGTATCAGCCTTGGAGACATTGCCGCCCTCATCGGCCTCAGCAGAGGCGAATGCTGCCGTTTCTTTCAAAAGACAGTCGGGCAGCCGCTCTTTCGCTATCTCATGGCCTACCGGATCAACAAAAGCATAGACCTGCTACTGGGGACGGATAAGAGTGTCGCCGCGATCGCCTACGAGACGGGGTTCAACAGCCAGTCGTACTTCACGAAATGCTTCAAAGCCATGAAGAACGTCACGCCCTCCCGGCTGCGGTTGGAGCATGGGGCGCAGGTCGACACGCCCGACCCCGGGGATATCGCCTGCCGCGGCAGGACAGGCCCTCCCGAAGGAGCGTGTCGGACCGAAGGTTTATGAAGCAGGCAGTAGGAATAGGGACAAAAGCTCCTCCTTGCGCTCCTCCCCGCCCGGGCCTCGGAGCCGGCTCTCGTGATGCCCCGGCGCAGTCGAGCCCTCAACCGCCATAGGCGGAATACCTCCGCATACCTTTTTTCCACAATACGGCGCAGCCCGCCGCGAGGAAGAGCGCCCACCCGGCCGCCTTCGACAGGCAGGAGAGCGCTTCCCTCTCGGAGAGCATGCCCATGAGAAACGTCGTCGGAATGTAGTTCGTGTACGCGAACGGCAATCGGGTCAAAAAGTTGTAGGACGCGTCGGGCAGCAGCATCAGTGGAAAGACGATGCCCGCCGAGATGTTGCGGAGGACCCTTATCGAGGTATATAGGGAGGATACCCTGGAAAAATAGAAGCTGTACAGGCTTATGGAGAAGTCGACCAGAAAGTTTATCAGGTAGCCTACCAGCAGAAACGCGGCGAATATCACCGCCTTCGATACGGATATTCCGGCCGGATGCGGAACGATGTATTTTCGCAGCAGCGCGTAGAGGACCGCCAGCGGAACGGCGTTCATGACGACGAAGACCACGCGCTGCGGCATGTCGGTCATCAGTTGATAAAGGGCGTAGTTGTACGGCTTCAGGAGGTATTGGCTCAGATTCCCCAGCCGGATGTCGTCCGATATCCTGAATATCGACGTCGTCGAGGTGATGTTGCTCACGATCAGGGTCGCGAAATAGTACGTGACGATTCCCTCCGTGCCGAGCGGCATCCCGTCGTTTCCGCGCGCCGCGGCAAGCCACAGCAGGGTATTGACCCCGAACGGCACCAGGGAGAACAGGAACGAGGAGATGAAGTTCGCCCGGTATTCCAGCTGGTTGGCCAGGGCGGTCCTGAACATTCCGCAGTATTTCCGCATGGCGCAGCCTCGTTCACCTCCCGTATATCCGTCTGATGACGTCTTCCATGCCGATGTTCTCGATGTTGATGTCGCTCAGCTCCTCGATGAAGTTGTTGGAGATGTCCTTCAGGATGTCCAGGCTCGTCTCGGGATCCGCCGAGAGCCTGACGGCGTTGTCCTCCACTTTTTCGGCCTGGAGGTTTCCCCTCGACTCGAGCGATTTCTCGAGTGATTTGATGATTTCGTCCGCGTTGGGCAAGTTCAGCTTCAGGATGAAATACTTTTGGCTCAGAAAGTCCCTTTTGAAGTTGGCGAACGTGTCCGCGTAGATCTTTTCTCCGTTGTCGAGCAGGATCAGGGAGTCGCAGAGGGACACGATGTCGTTGAAGTTGTGGCTGGTCAGGATGACGGTCGATTCGTGCGCCGCGCAGTACCGCTTCAGGAACTCGCGTATGCTGTGCTGGGTGACGACGTCCAGCCCTATGGTGGGCTCGTCGAGAAAGATGACGTCGGGTTTGTGGAGCAATGCGGCTATCAGCTCCATCTTCATCCTCTCCCCGAGGGACAGGCGCCTCACCTGCACGTTGACCAGCTCCTCAACGCCCAGCAACTCGACCATCGTGCGCAGGGTGTCCCGGTAGTCCCCGTCCTCCACCCCGTAAATCGTCCTGTTCAGCTCGAAGGAGTCCAGAGCCGGCAGGTCCCACCACAGCTGGCTCTTGTTTCCCATGACCATGGAGATGCGGCGCAGGTATTCCCTCTTCTTATCGAAGGGACGATACCCCAGAACGTCTATTCGCCCCCTCGAGGGCAGAATCAGGCCGGACAGCATTTTCAGCGTGGTGGTCTTTCCCGCACCGTTCAGGCCGATCAGGCCGGTTATCGCCCCCCTGGGAATCCGGAAGGAAAGGTCGTTGACCGCGCTTTTGAGAAGCGGTTCGCGATGGAACAGGTTCCTCAGGCTCCCCCTCAGCCCCGGCTCCTTTTTGTAATACGCGTAATCCTTGCCGATCCTCTCCGCCGTGATGACGCTGCCGTGGCTAACTGCCCGCGCCGGCATATCTTCTGAGCCCCCTCTCGAAAACGAAATCCGACAGGCAGAAAAACACGAGGGACGAGGCGAACGAATATATTGTGAGCGGCAGGCTCAGCCCCTTCACGACGGACAGGATGGGAAAGTTGAAGCACACCAGCAGGGGAACCGCGAAGATGAGGAGCTTCCGCACGAGCGATGGGTATATCGTCATCGGCTTGTTCCCCGCGGTGATCAGCTCGGAGCCTATGCCCATGACGATATCCATCCTCATGAACCAGAAGGACAGGGACATCAACAGATACATGATGGAATAGATCAGCAGAAAACCGTTGAGCGAGAGCAGAACGTACGTCACGGCTCCCGCTGGGGTGAGGGGCGTCTCGAGCTTTGCCAGACAATAGGCTATTCCCGCCGCGTTGAGCAGTATGTTCTTGACCTGCGGTACGTCGAATTCATGGAACGAGATGTTGAACCGCTTGTTGATGGGCTTGAGCAGTATGAAATCCAGGCTGCCCGTGTTGACCATCTCCGGGAGCCTTCGCAGGCCCGGGACGATCAGGAAGGTGAATGCGGAATCCATCAACCCTCCCTGGAAGGTCAGCATCAGCGTCTGGTATCGGTTCCAGCCGTTTATCGTCTCCGTGTGCGTAAACACGACATCGATAAAGAGGACGTACATGGCCGTCCAGACGAGCTCGAAGGTCCCTCCGGCGATGAAGTTGAACTTGTACTCCATCAGGTTCATCAGGGAACCTCTCAGATAAGCCTTCATGACGGAACGGTATTTTTTCATGTTCATGGGGCCCCCGCCTCCTCGCAAAAGATCGCAAAAGATGAGAGCGTCATCCCGACCTCGGGGACGGCCGGTCATTCGTCAGCATCCGCTCACATCTTAGCAGCCTCTCGCGACAGCTGTATGTCGTAGTTGGACAAAAATTTCCGTGCGGTTTCGATCAGTTCCCCTCGGTAGCCCTCCGGCCCCACGACCTTCACCCTGTCGCCGAAGCTGAGCAGCAACGCCTTCCAGAGGCGTTCCCTCGCCGGGACGCGGATGAAGGTCCTGCGGGCATCCCCGGCAAGCTCCTTGATGGGGCAGTCGGGAAAATACTCCTCCATCAGAGGCGCGTCCTCCGCGGAGAAATGCACCTCGATATCGATGCAGGTCCTGTAGTACGCCTGCTCCGACTCCTGCATGCGCCGCGCGACGTCCCCGTGCTCGATCCGCGAGCTCCGTTCCGTGACCTCGGGGTTTTGCATCCTTGCGACCTTGAACGTCCTGTATTCCTTGCGCTCCAGGGAGTAGGCGAACAGGTACCATGCGTACCATTTGTAATGGATGGCCAGCGGTTCGACGTGAGGCCGGGATCGCTTTCCGTCCGCGTTCCGGTAGTCGAACGCGACGCACCTCCTGTCGGAGATGGCCGACTCCAGCAGGGCGTTCAGGTCCTGGACCCTTTTGTTCTCCCTTGCGACGCTAAAATCCCAGAAGACCTTCTGCCCCCCCTCCCTCTCGATGATGGCGTTGTATTTCTCTATCAGGGTGTCGAGCGCGTCGTTGGAGTAGGACGTCGCGAGGCTTTCCAGCGCCCTCGCGATCATCTGCTGCTCGCCGCTTCGGATGTCGATGTTCTTCATCCTGTACGCGGGCAGGATGGAGTAGCCCCCGAACCTGCCGTTGACCGAGTACACCGGAATCCCCGCCGAGGAGATGGATATGATGTCCCGCTGGATGGTACGGACCGAGACCTGGAAGCGCTCCGCCAGACGCGAGGCGGAGACGTTTTCGTGATTCAGCAAGTGGATGATGATGCCGAGAAGGCGGTCCAGTTTCATTTTACAAGGAATACCTCCGCAAGTCGCTGCATTGCCTGGGTAAAGTATACAGTATAAGGTCAGCTTGACCCATGCGACAACGCGTTCAATCCTCGATAAAGCTGTCGCAACCCGAGGTTTGGGAAAGAAAGTTCTTTATGGACTTTTTGAGGAGGTGCGGGTAAAATAAAGAGGTTGCGGAGGTGAGATTCGTCTGGTGACGGGCCCGGGCTTCAAACCCGGTGAGGGGCGGTTT
>CAJPSE010000025.1 GCA_905373185.1 uncultured Fretibacterium sp. | reverse complement strand
TGGTACGCCCGCGGCCCCGAGCATTGAGCCGAACAGCTGGGAGACGACGAGCACCAGCGCCCCGGACGCTCAGGGGAACGTGACCGTCCAGCTCGCGGCGACGCTGAAGCTCGAGGGGACGCCGAAGTCCCTGGATGTGGTCGCCTCCGGGATGAAGGAGAAGCCGAAGGCCGAGCTGCTGGATGGCAGTGGCAAGGTCGTCGTGAGCTCCATGCCGGTGGTCAAGGCGATCGCGAAGAGCTACAAGCTGAGGCTGACGTGCAAGACCACGAAGGCCGACATCGACTCGGGCAAGGCGGCGATCGAGAAGGTGCTGGTGGCGACGGACGACGGCAAGGTCCATACGATCCCGGTGGGCAAGAAGCTGAAGAATATCGGTAAGCCCGGACAGCCTGGTAACCCCGGTAACCCTGGTAACCCCGGTAACCCTGGTAACCCCGGCAACCCCGGCAACCCCGGACAGCCTGGGCTGCCCGATAGCCCCGGGGATTCCAAGAGCGGCGGCGGCGGCGGATGCGACGCGGGTGTCAGTGGATGGACACTGGCTCTTGCAGCTGCGTTCCTGTTGAGGAAAAAGGCGTAGTTTCGGAGTCGGTACGGCAAGCCGTAACCCTTGTCTATGCCGTGCAAATTATCTACAAGGCCGGGCCTTTGTGCCCGGCCTTGTTGTTATAATGGAGCCAGGACAAAGGGCTGGAGGTGGCGGAATGCCGGAGAGGGACATCACAGAAAAATATCTCGAGTCCTACAATGACGTTTTTGCGGACATCGTGAACGTGCTGCTCTTCAACGGGCGTAGACGGGTTTTACCCGACGACCTCCGCGATACGAAGGCGCGTACCCTGTACAAGGCCGACGGAAAACTCCGGGAGCAGGAGCGCGACGTCTCCAAGGTGTGGGCTCCGGGAGGGACTGTCATCTCCCTGATCGGCTTCGAGAATCAGACCCGGATGGACAGGGACATGCCGCTTCGTGTGCTGGGGTACGAGGGGGCCGATTATCGTAACCAACTGTCTGCACAAGGCGGTCTTTACCCTGTGGTGACATTGGTCCTTTACTTCGGAGAGGAGCCATGGACGGCGCCGCGGTCGTTGTACGAGAGGGTCCACGTCCCCGAGGAATTGAGGCCGTTCGTGAGCGATCACGGGATCAACGTCTTCGAGATATCCTTCCTGACGGACGAGCAGACGGAATGGTTTACGAGCGACTTCAGGATTGTGGCGGACTACTTCGTACAGATGAGGAGAAACGGGGATTATGTTCCCTCTCGCCAGAAGCATTCTTGCCTCATTGCGTCGACAACGCGGCAACTGTGCCGCGTATCGACGTAAGCGACCGGCGCAGCATCCAAAGCCTGTCGGCTTTGGAGAGCTGGCCGCCTGCTTATCACGCGGGACAATCGATTCGAGGAGGCACAGAATCAATTCAGGAAGGAGGAGAGCGTCACTATGCTGAGCGTTTTGGATAAGGTGGAGGCAAGAGGCATTCAGTTGGGAGAGGCAAGAGGCATCCAGCTTGGCCGAACCGAGACGGCGCGGAATCTGCTCCGGATGGGGCTGGAGCCCGCCAAGGTCGCCGAGGCCGCCAGCCTCACCCTCGAGGAGGTCGATGCCCTGCGGGGCCAAGCCGGCTAGACGCATAAGCGGGCGGCCAACCCCCTCGTCTCGTTCGCCTCGCCTTCATGCTTTCAATCTGTTCGCTCTTAACCCGTCTACCTTCAATCCGCCTCATGGCGTGCGTATTTCTACGATGTGTACCCCCGCATATCCTTCCCTTGTCCGTTGGGAGTCCACCCCCTATACTTTTACCGGAAAAGACGGTACAGACGCGGATATTCGGAGGGGTCGTTCATGAAGGTTTTGAAAATGCTGCTGTTTGGGGCCGCCGCGGCGGGAATAGCCTGGGGCGTCTGGTATGTATACTTCAGGGACGGTGGAGCGGAGTACGTCTACCGGACCCAGCCCGTGACGCGTGGGAGCATCTCCGCAACCGTCAGCGCCACCGGAAGCGTCAACCCCGTGGAGATGGTGGACGTCGGCACCCAGGTCTCCGGTACGCTCAAGGAGATCTACGTCGACTACAACAGCCGGGTCACCAAGGGCCAGCTGGTTGCCACGCTGGATACCGATATGCTGCAGTCGAGGGTCGACGAGGCGAAGGCCTCCTTGGCCCTCGCCCAGGCCCGCGTGACGAGCGCCAGGGCGTCCGCTGCGGACGCGGACCGGACCTTCAAGCGCAACAAGGAGCTCTGGTCGCGGAACCTGATTGCACGGAGCGAACTGGACGCCGCGGAGACCAAGCTCTCACTGGCCCGCGCCTCGTTGGCCGAGCACAACGCTCAGGTCGTGCAGGCTAGGGCCTCGCTGAAGCAGGCCGAGACGAGCCTGGGCTACGCGCGCATCGTCTCGCCCGTCGACGGGGTGGTCATCGCGCGAAAGGTGGATGTGGGGCAGACCGTGGCGGCCAGCCTCCAGACGCCGACGCTCTTCTCCATCGCTCGTGACCTGACCCGGATGCAGATAGAGGCCAGCGTCGACGAGGCGGACATCGGGCGCATCGCGGAGGGCCAGAAGGTGGTATGCCGTTTCGACGCGTGGCCGGACACGACGTTCGAGGGGACGGTGACGCAGGTGCGCCTGAAGTCCACGGTCGTCTCCAACGTCGTCACCTACACGGTGATCATTCGGGTGGACAACTCCGAGCTGAAGCTGAAGCCCAGCATGACGGCCAACGTGACCATCGTCACGGAGGAGAAGAAGGACGTGCTGCGTGTGCCCGCCGCGGCGCTCCGCTTCACGCCGCCGAACGATGTCCTCGCCGCCCTCTCCGACGCCTCCGATGCGGAGCAAGAGGAGAGGGGGTCGGGGTCGATCATGGGGATGCCCAGGATTCGGATGAGGAATACTGCCCCCTCGAATGACGACGAGCCGGTGGTGTGGGTCGTGGAGGGCGGAAAGCTCGTGGGCAGCGTCCCCGTCGGGGAACAGGGGATCAGCGACCGCACGTGGGTGGAGGTTTCCAACACGCAGCTCGAGGAGGGGCAGGAACTGGCTGTCGCGTTCAGCACGGCCGGTGCAGCCGGTGCGGCTGTCGCGGCCGGGGGCGAGGCCGTCGTGGTGAGGTCGGGCCGATGAGTGGCACGGAGACCCTGCCCCGGGTAGCCCCTCCCCTGATCGAGGTCGAGGACCTCGTCAAGGTCTACCGGACCGGCGACGTGGAACTGCGCGCACTGGACGGCGTCTCGTTCTCGGTGGCGCACGGGGAGTTCGTGGCGGTGATGGGGCCCTCGGGCTCGGGAAAGTCCACGACGATGAACATGCTGGGCTGCCTGGACTCCCCGACCCAGGGTCGCTACCTCCTCGACGGGCGGGATGTGGCGCGCCTCTCGGGCGACGAGCTGGCTCGGGTCCGCAACGTAAAGCTGGGGTTCGTGTTTCAGGGGTTCAACCTGCTGCCGCGCCTCTCGGCCGTGGACAACGTCGCGCTCCCCCTCGTCTACGCGGGGGTCCCCGCGCGGGAGCGCCGCGAGCGGGCCCGCGAGGCCCTGGAGCGCGTGGGGCTGGGCGCCCGTCTGGGACACAGGCCCAATCAGATGAGCGGCGGCCAGCAGCAACGCGTCGCGATCGCCCGTGCCCTGGTCGGCAGAGCCCCCCTGATCCTGGCCGACGAGCCGACGGGGAACCTGGACACGCGGACGAGCGAGGAGATCATGGACCTGCTCGTCGAGGTCAATCGGGAGGGCAAGACTGTGGTGTTGGTGACGCACGAGCCGGACATCGCCGCCTACGCGCGGCGCGTCCTGCACTTCAAGGACGGCCGCCTGGTCTCCGACGAGACGCCATCCGAAAATCCCGGAAGGGGGAACTGAGGATGTTCGAGACGCTGCGCACCGCCCTGTCCTCGCTGCTGGCGAACAAGACGCGCTCACTTCTGACGATGCTGGGCGTGGTCATCGGGGTCGGGGCGGTCATCGCGATGGTCGCCGTGGGGAAGGGCGCCTCCATCCAGATGCAGGAGCTCGTCTCCGGCCTGGGGAGCAACATGCTCATCCTGAGCCCGGGGGCGCCCCGCTCGGGAGGCGTGCGCCGGAGCTCGGGCTCGGGGGCGCGCCTGACGCTCTCCGACGTGAAGGCCGTCGCGGAGGAGTGCTGGTCGGTGCTCCGGGCGGCTCCGGTGGTTCACCTTTCGACCCAGCTCATCTACGAGAACCAGAACTGGCCGACCCGCGTGACGGGCACGACGTCGTCCTACTTCGACGTCGACAACCTCGGTATTCGATTGGGGCGGCTTTTGGACGACGAGGACGAGCGGAGCGCGGCCAAGGTCTGCGTCATCGGCCAGACGGTCGCAACACAGCTCTTCGGCTTGGCGAACCCCTTGGGCAAGAGCATCCGGATCGACAAGATCCCCTTCGAGGTCGTGGGAGTCCTGGCCCCGAAGGGCGGCGGGCCGATGGGGCAGGACCAGGACGACACGGTGGTGGTGCCGATAACCACGGCACAGCGGCGCCTGGTGCGCAGCGCGTTGGCCGACTCCGTCCACATGGCCCTCATCCAGGTCCGGGACGTCAGCATGCTGGAGGGGGGGACGGCGGAGATCCGAGCCCTGATGCGCCAGCGCCACCGGATCGGCAAGGGGAAGGACGACGACTACGAGATCTGGAACATGACCCAGATGGTGGAGTCCCTGCAGCAGTCGACCTGGGTGATGTCCGCGCTGCTTGGGGCCGTGGCCTCCATCTCCCTGCTGGTGGGGGGGATCGGCATCATGAACATCATGCTGGTCTCCGTCACGGAGCGGACCCGTGAGATCGGGATCCGCATGGCCATTGGGGCCCGTGCCGGGGACATCCGGCTGCAGTTCCTGCTGGAGGCGCTGGTGCTGTCCCTGCTGGGCGGCGCTTTGGGGATCCTCCTGGGGATGGCGGCGTCGTGGGGCGTGACGGAGTTTTTGACGTGGCCCACGTCCGTGTCGCCCGGGGCCGTAGCGCTGGCCGCGGGGTTCTCCGGCGTCGTCGGGGTCTTCTTCGGCCTCTACCCGGCCTGGAAGGCGTCGCGTCTCAGACCCATCGACGCCCTGCGGTTCGAGTGACTGGCGTATGATTGTATCCGGTTGGGGCGGCACGTTGTCTTTGTACAATGTGCCGCCCCTGTTATATAATCACAAGGAAAAGTTAAATGATTGGAGGGGATTCGATGTTTCTCACAAGCCGCGTACATAAAGTGGGAGGGTCGCTGATGATCTCCATTCCATCCAAGATAACGCGAGCGCTGTCGTTGACGCCCGCGACGGCCATGCGGCTGGAAGTTCAGAAGGGGCGGATTATCGTTACCCCCTGCGAGCGGCCGCCGGAATACTCGCTCCAGCAACTTGTTTCGATGTCTGATTTCAGTGATCGTGACGCTGCGTGGCTGGATGACGAGGCGGATGGGGCCGAGCTGATTTGAAGCGCGGCGATATTTACCGGGTGTGCCTGAACCCTGTTTCGGGACATGAACAACGGGGATCGGCGAGGCCGGTCCTGGTCGTCTCCCCGTCCGTCTTCAACAACGCCGCCAACGTTGCCGTTGCGGTGCCCATCACTCAAGGGCCGGGAGGGACCGCCTTCTCGCAGAACCTTGGTTTCGCCGTGCCGCTTTCCTCTCGGGATGTGAGCGGAGCCGAGGCGATCTCCGGCATCATTCGGTGCGATCAGCCGAGGGTGCTGGACCTGAAGTCTCGTGGGGGCAGAAAGGTTGCCGAGGTCTCCGTCCTGGTCATGGAGGAGGTCCTGGCTCGGATCATGACGCTTTTCGATCCATCCGACCCGGATTGAATCGACGAAGAGGGGAGATGTATGCCATCGACGCCCTGCGGTTCGAGTGAGCTGACTCGAGGTCAAAGGAGGTAACGGCGATGGCAATGGAAACGGAAACGGAAACGGAAACGGAAACGGCAATGAAGCAGTATGTGGTGGATGCGTTTTCCGACAGGGTCTTCGGGGGCAACCCCGCCGCCGTCTGTGTCATGGACAGTTGGCTTCCGGACGGGACGATGCGGAATATCGCGATGGAGAACAACCTCTCCGAGAGCGCGTTCGTCGTCCCGGAGGAGGGAGGATACCATCTTCGCTGGTTCACGCCGGGCGGGGAGATCGACCTGTGCGGCCATGCGACGCTGGCCTCGGCCTTCGTACTCATGAACTTCGTCGATAAGGGCAGGGAGAGCGTCGTCTTCGATACCCTGAGCGGGAAACTGACCGTGGAAAGGCGAGGCGAGCTTTACGAGATGGACTTCCCCGCCTACAATCTGGAGCCCGTTGCCGTGACGGCCCGCATGACCGAGGCGATGGGGGCCGAGCCGAAGGAGGCCTACAGGGGCAGGGACCTGCTGTGCGTCTTCGAAGACGAGGGGACGGTGAGGAATATGGCTCCCGACATGGAGAAGGTCGCAGAACTGGACGGGCTGCTCCTGCATGCGACGGCGCGGGGGCGGGACACGGACTGCGTGTCCCGCAGCTTCGCCCCGAAGCTCGGGGTTTCCGAGGATCCCGTGTGCGGTTCCGGCCACTGCCACATCGTTCCGTACTGGAGCGGAACGCTTCGGAAAGAGGACATCGTGGCCTACCAGGCCTCGAAGCGCGGAGGGACCCTTTACTGCCGGATGGCGGGAGACAGGGTCCGGCTGGCCGGCAAGGCGGCGCTTTTCTCCGCCGGGGAGATCCGTATCGGCGAGTGACGACACGGCTCGCCGATACGCTTTTGGCCTATCTTGCCGTTTGGCTGCCCGGCCAGGGCAGGATGCGGTACCGGTCCCCCCGGATCGTTACGTCCCTGAACTGCGGTTCCGCAACGGATACGTCCCGGGAGGACAGCTCCTCCGGGGAAAAGTCGCCCTGAAAGAATCCAGCGACGTGCGGCTCTCCGGAGGCGACCTCCAGGACGAGTCCGGTCCCGGTCTGGATTATCAGGAGGGCCTCCCCGCCGTTTTCCCCTTCGGTCAGGACGTCCTCGAACACAAAGACCGCGTCGGAGCTGCGGTGCAGGGACCGCAGCACGCCGTCGTCCCCCTCCCAGAGCCGGATCAGGCGCTCGACCAGCTCCGGGGAGAGCCTGCGCCCGGCCGGGTAGACGGCGGCGTTGTGCAGGATGTCGCGCCTTTGCGATTCGGGAACCGTGCCGCTGCGCACGTCCCGCCAGTGAGCCAGGGGATCCACCCTCATGGCGGCCTCGATGCGCCGCCGGATGGCGTCCGCTCGGGGGTGCGCGGCCTCCCGCAGCCGTATCAGGGCATATTTGCCGTAGCGCCCGAGGCTGAAGCGCAGGTAGAGGTAGTCGAAGTCGGCAGGGGCGATCTGGCCGCCCAGCAGGCGGTCCACCTGGTTGTTCGCGGCCAGGCGGTAGGGGTCCAGGAGCGGGGAGTTCATCGCCACGACGAGCACGGACAGAATCAGGACCGAGGCGATGTTGATGCGCCCTATCGCGGACGGCCACTGCCGCAGCAGGACGGCGCCCGCGTAGCCCAGGCCCCAGATGCCCGTCACGACCACCAGGAATGCGGCGTGGATGCGGTCGACCGAAAGCCCGTACTGCTGAATCCTCAGTCCCAGCGAATAGAGGCAGAGCGCCGTGTAGGCGGGAAGGCAGAGCAGGGAGACCTTCGCCAGGGCCCCGACGGCCCGGTTGTTGAAGGGGGACCGGGTTCCGTCGAGCCATGCGGCGTTGGCAAGCAGGATGGTGCCCAGCTGGAGGAGCAGCATCAGGGAGCTGGCCTGGCCGGTGCTCCAGAGGGTCTTGAGCCCGGAGTAGGGCAGGCAGGCGATGAAGACGAAGGAGAGGGCCGAAAATGGGGGCAGGAGCCAGGCCAGGATGGACAGGATCCAGCGCCCCAGGGAATCGATGCCGGGGTGCTTGAGCGCCAGGGTGATGGAGAGGGCGACCGTGAGGCTCGTCAGGGGCGCCGCCACGAGCGGGTGGAACAGGATGCCCGGCACGAACGCCAGCCCGACGATGTCGAAGAGCAGGCTGGCGGTGAGGAGCAGCGCCCAGAAGACCACGGTCATGATGGTGGCCTGAAACAGCAGAAACACGTTGCGGCAGAGCTGGAAAAAGATGTCGGAGTAGGGGACGTGCCAGCTCCAGGTCGCGATGCGGCACTGGAAGAAGGGCAGGAGCAGGAAGGCGGCCATGCAGATCCTCAGCAGGTCCATGCTCTGGGAGGGCATGGAGAGGAACACGCCGTCGGGCGGATAGAGGGACCAAAGCCTGTAGGCGCAGAAGGCCGAGAGCACGAGGGTGAGCCCGCCCAAAAAGCGCTTGAGCCGCCGTCCCCAGTGCTCCTGGGCCAGCCAGAAGGCGAAGGGGAGGACGGTCAGCAGGGGCAGGGGCAGGGCCAGAAAGAGCCCGCTCCGGGTTACGGCGTACTGCCCCAGCAGGAGCCCCTGCAACAGGGCCGACAGTATGACCCAAAGGTAACGCTTGCGGTCGATTCCGTACATGGATGCGGATGGAGGAACGAGATAGAGGAACGCGGTCAGCGTGCCAGGTAGTGGTACGTGACGCCCTGCTCGACCGGCTGCGGGGGAAGGCGTGTGGAGAGCAGCGCCGACCCCTCCTCCAATGTCACGGTATGGAGCTTCAGGGGCAGGGGAAACCGGGCGAGGTCCAACAGGGGCTGAATCTGCGACAATGCCTTGTTCGTGATGTAGTCGGGCAGGTCCAGCTTGTTGATGCGCACCTGGGGCTTGTCCAGCCAAAGCTCCTTGCGGTTGACGATCTTCAGCTTGCTGTCGATCTCGATGAGGATGTCCAATGTGACGAACAGGACTTTGGCCAGATACGTCCCCCTGCCCTTGAGCCCGGAGGGCGTGATGGCGAGCGCGATGTTCTTCCAGTGGTCGTCCTTGCCGAAGGTCTGGGCCTCCAGGCCCCTGTTGATGTCCTCCTCGAGGATGCGGCACGCGGCGTAGATCTGAAGGGCGTCCCGGCACTCGACGTCCCCGGAGGCCCAGTTCTCCGGCGCGTTGAACTGGACGTCGTTCATGCGGAAGGTCAGCCTGTCGATACGGACGTCCTCGATCTTGACGCCTTTGAGGTCCATGAAGAGGTCGTGAAAACGCCCCGTGGCGTCCGGCTGCCCCACGACTGAGAGCGTGAGCTCCTCCGGGGCGAAGCGGTTCACGTAATAGGCCAGGAGGCGCGAGGTGTCGTCCGTGGGCTCGATCGCTCCCCGGAACTCGAAGTCGGCGGCCCAAAGGGCGGATGCGGCGAGGGGCAGAGGAAAGCCTCCTCTCGCCAAAAGCATCGGAAGCATCAACAGAAGCAGCTTGATCGTCCTCAAGATGAAAGACCTCCTAATGGATTCCCGTTCGCCCTTATTATAGCTCAGTACGCATGGCCCGGGTCGGAAAAGGTCGGGAAAGAACCCCGGTCCGCCGCTGTCCCCTTTTCGCTCCGCGTTCGTGCGATAATACGTACGGGCGCGCAGGTCTCGGCCGGCCCTCATACTATAAAATGAGAAGAAAGAGGGGGGGCTCCGTCAGGACAGCCGGTTTCCCCTTGCGCTTTTTGTGTACCCTGCCCTTGTTGCCTTATTATGTTGGAGGTGTGCGCCTTGGAGAAATCGAAGCGGGAGGCGTGGGCGTGGCGGGCCGGGATGTCCGCCTACCGCCTGGGGATCAACGCCTTTTTTGCGGCCGGCGGCCTGCGGTGGCTGCGCCGGAAGTACGACGTCGGACTGGACGAGCGGATGGGGCGCTTCGAGGGCGTCCCGCAGGGGGGCGTGTGGGTCCACGCCGTTTCGGTCGGCGAGGTGCAGTCCGCCAGCGCCCTGATCCGGGCGATGAAGCGCGACGCGCCCCCGCCCGGCGAGCCTCCTTTGCCCTGTCTGCTCTCCACCGTCACGCGGACGGGCCGGGAGATGGCCGTTCAGCTGATCGGCGGTGCGGCGGACAGGATGGTCTACAGCCCCTGGGATGTCCCCAGGTTCGTCCGTTCGGCGCTCGACGCCGTACGTCCCAAGGCCTACGTCGCGATGGAGACGGAGCGTTGGCCCGAGATGCTCTCCGAGCTGAGGGCGCGGGGCATCCCCGCGTTTCTGGCGAACGGGCGGCTCTCGGAGAAGAGCTTCCGGAAGCTCAGAAGGCAGGCCCCGTTCTGGCGCGGCGTCCTCTCCTGCTTCGCGCGCATCCTCGTGCGCTTCGACGAGGACCGGGAGCACTTCCTGGCCCTGGGCGTCCCCACGGAGAGGCTCGTCGTGACGGGCGACTGCAAGGTGGACGCGCTGATGAGCCGGAGGTCCGAGGCCGACGCGTCCCGCTGGGCACACCTGCGGCGGGGGGACGCGCCCCTGTTCGTGGCCGGCAGCACGCACAAGGGCGAGGACGACATCGTGATTACCGCCTTCCACAGGCTCCGGCGCAGCCATCCGGACGCCCGCCTGGTGGTCGTGCCGCGCCATCCCGAGCGCGCCCTGTTCGCCGTCGCCGCGGCGCTGCCCTACCCGGAGCTCCGCGCGGACCTGCTCTCCCGGCTCCCCGACGACTGGGACATCGCCGTGGCCGACCGCATCGGCCTGCTCTTCGACCTCTACGCGGCGGCCGACGCGGCGTTCGTCGGGGGCAGCCTCGTGCAGAAGGGCGGCCAGAACCCTCTGGAGCCCGCGCTGCTGGAGGTCCCGACGATGCACGGCCCGGACATGGCCGACTTTCCGGACACGGGGCGCATGGACCGCATGGGGGCCGCGCGGTGCGTCCGAAGCGCCAACGAGCTCGCCGCCGCCTGGGAACGCGCCCTGGAGCCGGCCGAGAGGGAGCACGTTCGCGAGGCCTGCCGGGGGTACTTCGAGACGCTCGGGGGCGCGGCGGAGCGCACGTGGTCCGTGATCGAGACCTACGTAAAATGACCCTGCAGTTTGATCCCGTAGAGTTGGAGGCACAGCGATTCATGAGGCGCCGTGATTCATTGAGAAGGAACACGTTGTTCGGCGCACCCCTGATCGAGACGTTCCGCGCGTCGCTGGACGAGCGCTCGCGCGCCGCCCTGGCCGCGGCGGCCCGGCGCATCGTCGAGGTCAAGGAGCGGGGGGGCAGGGTGATGGTCGTCACCGGGAGCGGCCCCAACATCCACGAGGGGGTCACGACCCTCATTGCGGAGCTGATCCGCGTCGGGCTGGTCGATGCCGTCTCCACGAGCTCCGCCGTCGTCTCCCACGAGATGGGCGGCGCGCTCGACCGGGTGTGGCGCGTGGACGCGGCGGCCCTCGGGATGGACATGGACAAGATGCCGCGGGGCGACCTGTTCGAGTTCACGCGGATGGGGGACGCGGAGTGGGCGGCCCTGAAACGGGAGATGCCCCTGGACGACGAGCTCCTGGAGCGGGGGCGGGGGCTTCCCGTGCAGAGCGAAATAGTCAAGGCGGCCGGGAACATGGCCTATCCGATGGGCCTGAGGGGCGAGCGCCTGGCGGGCGAGATCCTGACCCTGGCGCAGCTTTACGGCCTTCCCTTCGAGGCCGTGGCCGGCTGGGGGTGCGACCCCCGCACCATGCTGGGCGCGGCGGACGCGCGCGGCGTCCCCGTGCTGGTGACGATCCCGCAGCTGATCGGCGGGGGCGCGGTGGGGATGGCCATCGGCGACAGCATCCCCGTCTCCGCGCGCTCCATGCGCCTGGCCCGGATGCTCGCGGACTGCGACGTCATCATCGAGTCCGCCGTCGCCCTGACGCAGGAGATCCACGACGGCCCCTTCGAGTGCTATACGGGCCACGGCATCTGGGCCTCCTGGGCCCGGCAGTTCACCTACAGCCTCAGGGACAAGACGCTGGTGCGCATCGACCTGGACGAGAACCTCAGACGCGCCGTCGAGATGAACGACACCGTCCAGAACGCCATCGACAGGGGGCTGCCCAAGACGAAGGTGGCGCGCATTCCCTTCCGCATGGAGATGTCCGCCTTCGCCCGCCACGAGGGCAGTGTCCCGGTCATCGGCGACATCGGCCGGGTCTGGCCCGTCCTGGCCCACGACGTGGCGGCGGCCCTGGGCGTGGAGCTGGAGTTCCTCTCCGCCTCCCAGGACACGCCGGAGGGCGCGGCGATGCGCACGTGGATCGTCGACGCCGTCCGGCCGCTCGACCGGGACCGGATGCTGGAACGCGCCCGGTCGTGGCGCTGACCCCGTGTCGGGGAGGAGAAAGAGGAGCTCGCCATGAGCAAAGGCGGCGACAGGACCAACGCGATGCGCATTCTGGACGCCAGGGGCGCGGCCTACGAGGCCCTCTCCTTCCCCGCCTCCGAGGCCGTGAGTGCGCTCGAGGCGGCGCACTTGCTCGGACTGGAGCCCGAGGGGCTCTTCAAGACCCTCGTCACGGTCGGCAGGACGCGGAACCACTACGTCTTCGTCGTCCCCGCGACGGGCACTCTGGATCTGAGGAAGGCCGCCCGTGTCGTCGGGGAGAAGTCCGTCGAGATGGTGCACTCCAGGGAGCTCCTGCCGCTGACGGGCTACGTGCACGGCGGCTGCTCCCCCGTCGGGATGAAGAGGGCCTTCCCCACCGTCATCGACGCCTCCGCGGAACGGCTCGGCACGATCGTCGTCAGCGCGGGCCGAATCGGCCACCAGCTCAGGATTGCCCTGGAGGAGCTGCGCAAGGTCCTGGAGTTTACCCTGGCGGACCTAATTTAGGGAAGCGCTGATTAAAACTAAAATGCATATTTCTCAAAGGCGAAATATGCAAAACATCTATAGGCAAAAATCTCCAGCGCTTCCTAAAAATTTAATATGGGGGCTTTGCCCCCTGGTGAAGAAACTAAGCGACCGACACGGCTCGCTACACTCGCTGGTCGTCTGCTTAATGCCCCCACGCCGCTATCCTGAGACTGATCGGCCCGCAAGCGAAGCGAGCGGTTGC